>JBFEJM010000467.1:0-2237 GCA_041553175.1 Gammaproteobacteria bacterium
GCCGAGTGGATTTTTCGCGTCTGGAAATTCTGGTGCTGGACGAGGCCGATCGCATGCTGGATCTCGGTTTCGTCGATGCCGTGCGCGAGATTGCCGCGGCGACACCGTCGACCCGGCAGACGCTGCTGTTCTCGGCCACCCTCGAAGGTCGCGTGATGACCATCGCCAAGGCGTTGCTGAAAGATCCCGCCCGCATTCAACTGGCGGCCAATCACGAACAGCATGCATCGATCGAGCAGCGTATCCATCAGGCCGACAACGTCGGTCACAAGCATCGGTTGCTGGCGCACTATCTGCAGCAGGACGAGTTGTCGCAGGCGGTTATCTTTACCGCCACCAAGCGCGGTGCAGACCAACTCTCCAAACAGCTGGCCGATATCGGTCATGCCAGCGCGGCGCTGCACGGTGACATGAATCAGGGCGCACGCCGTCGAACTGTGGAGCAGATGCGGCGCGGTAAATTCCGTCTGCTGGTGGCGACCGATGTGGCCGCACGCGGCCTGGACATCAGAGGCATCAGTCACGTCATCAATTTCGATCTGCCGATGGTGGCCGAGGACTATATTCACCGCATAGGTCGTACCGGCCGTGGCGGCGCGACCGGCACGGCGGTGACGCTGGTCGGGCCCGATGACTGGCGCAAACTGGTCGGTATCGAACGCCTGACCGGGCGTCGTCTGGATCGCCACGTGCTTGAAGGTCTCGAACCCAGTCGTCCGGAACCGGCGCGTGGCGCCGGGCGTGCCCGTCCGGGTGGACCGTCGAAGCGTCCGCAGGGGCAGCATCGTTATGGCAAAGGTGCAGCGGGTGCATCACGTCCGGCTGCGGCGGGCCAGCGTCAGAACCCCTGGACCAAGCCGGCACGGGGTAAAGACAGTGCTGATCGGAACGGCAATGGATACGCCGGCGATGGCGCCCGACGCCCGCATCGCGCGGATTCGTCGCCCACGGTGGTCCGTGCCAAACGCCCCCGTTTCACGCCATAACATCGTATTGAATCACTGCTGACGCAGTGCACATCGCAGTTCGGTCCCGGCCGGGCTGCGATGTCGTGTCTGCATCTTCGCTTCATTCCGTAGTTGTCAGTCGCCTGTTCGATCGATCCGAACCAGGATTCGGGCGCGCCCCTCGAGCATATGTCATCGATAGCCGTATAATGGCTCTATTCAGAGTTCAAACTGGCCCGATGATGATTCAACCCATCGACGATTCACAGCGTGATATTGTCCTGACCGCAACTGCGGTCTGCGTGAAGCGTGCAGCCACCTTGCTGCAGCAGGACTTCCCGGAAATCGATGTGCGCTTCGATCTCACCGGTCGTGCCGCCGGCATGTATCGGGTCCAGCGCGGACAGCGCGTCATTCGCTACAATCCCTATATTTTCGCGAAGTATTTTGCCGATGGCCTGAACCAGACGGTGCCGCACGAGGTCGCGCATTATGTGACCGATATGCTGTTTGGGCTGCGCACGATCCGTCCGCATGGACGTGAATGGCAGGCCGTGATGCGCACGCTCGGCGCCGAACCGCGTGCCAGCGGACGCTATGACCTGACGGGCATCCCGTTGCGTCGTCAGCAGCGTTTCAGCTATCGCTGCGCATGTGCCGGCGGCCATCAATTATCAAGCCGCCGCCACAATGCAGTTCGTCGCGGCGAAGTGCGTTATCTGTGCAGACGCTGTGGAACAGCGCTGTTCAAGTGCGACGATGAACGGCAGGGAGCTGGGGAACGGGCCTGATGGACTGGAGTGTCTACATCATTTTATGCGGTGATGCGTCACTTTATACCGGTATCACCAACAACATCGATCGGCGCATGACGCAACATGCGACCGGGCGCGGCGCAAAGTACTTCAACGGTCGCGCACCGGGGCCGTTGGTGTATCTCGAAACCGGACACAGCCGCAGCTCGGCGAGTCGGCGTGAAGCGGCGATCAAAAAGCTCCGCCGCGCGGACAAGGCGTACCTGATCGATTCCGATTCGAACGAACTCAAGCCGTAGGCACTATTGCGGCCTGCTGCGCAGGCGAAAAAAAACCCCGCAGGTTCGCTGCGGGGTCTCTTCAAAGCGATTCGGGTGTAGGGTTAGCCCTGAACCGTAACGCGAGTGGCCTGAAGACCTTTAGGTCCTTTCTCGACCTCGAAGTTCACGGTTTGACCCTCAGCAAGGGTCTTAAAGCCATTACCTTCAATTGCGGAGAAGTGAACGAACACGTCAGCGCCGCCATCAGACGGAGC
>JBFEJM010000468.1:0-2234 GCA_041553175.1 Gammaproteobacteria bacterium
CACGGTTCGCGTCTGCCGATTGCGGTTGCACACGGCGAGGGCAGGGCCGAGTTCGACAGTGAAGCGGCGGTGCAGGCCGCGCTTGATGCCCGCATCGTCAGCGCGCGTTATCTCGATCATTACGGTCGACCGACCGAGACCTATCCGCTCAATCCCAACGGCTCACCGGCGGGTATCACCGGTGTCACCAACAGCGATGGTCGCTTTACCGTGATGATGCCGCACCCGGAGCGGGTGTTCCGCGCGGTGACCCACTCCTGGCACCCCGATGAATGGGATCAGGACGGCCCCTGGCTGCGCATGTTCCGCAATGCGCGGGTGTGGGTGGGGTAAAAATTTCCCATCGTGCCGGAACCTTGGCGCAGAGTTCGGGTCACAGACAGGGTGAACGCCGCCAAAGGTATGCCCCTATGTTTCTGATCCGCAAGCCATCCGACATCAAGTCTTCGGAAATCACCCCGGAATCCGTTTACCGCGAGCGCCGCCGCTTCATTCAGGCGGGGCTGGCCCTGGCCGGATCGAGCCTTCTGGGTAGCGTGGGTCCGGCGCAGGCGAAGGCGACCGCCTTTCCCGGTCTGGTGCGCAGTGCCTACAGCGTCGACGAGGAACCCACCGAACTCAAACATGTCACGGGCTACAACAACTTCTACGAATTCGGCACCGACAAGGGCGATCCGGCGCAGCATGCGCACAAACTGCAGACCTCGCCCTGGTCGGTGACGGTTGAAGGCGAATGTGCCCGCCCCGGCACCTATACCCTGGAAGATATCCTCAGGCCGCATGCCTTTGAGGAGCGAATCTACCGCCTGCGCTGTGTCGAGGGTTGGTCAATGGTCATTCCCTGGGTCGGTTTTCCGCTGGCCGATCTGATCAAACGCTTCCAACCGACCGGCAACGCGAAGTACGTCGAGTTCATCACCCTGGAAGATCCCAAACAGATGCCGGGACAGCGTCGTGCCATCCTGCGCTGGCCTTATGTGGAGGGGTTGCGCATGGACGAGGCGATGAACCCGCTGACGATTATGGCGGTCGGACTGTATGGCGACACCCTGCCGAACCAGAACGGGGCGCCCATTCGACTGGTCGTGCCCTGGAAATACGGATTCAAGAGCGGCAAGTCCATCGTCAAGATTCGCTTTGTCGAGGAGCAGCCGATATCCAGCTGGATGCGCGCGGCGTCGTCCGAGTACGGATTCTATTCCAACGTCAATCCCGAGGTCGATCATCCGCGCTGGAGTCAGCGCACCGAACGGCGCATCGGTGAATTCAGCAAGCGCAAGACGCTTATGTTCAACGGCTATGCCGAGCAGGTCGCGTCGCTCTATACCGGCATGGATTTGCGCAAGAACTACTGAAATTGTATTTCTACCGCAAAGGAATCCAAAAAATCTTCTTGGCCACGGAAAACACAGACAAGACAACTACTGCCAAAAACTGCTGCGATGTGCGGCGCATGACGACCTTCGGGCTAATGCTCCCTGCATGAATCAATTTAGTTGTTAAGTCGGTGCTTTCCGTGTTTTCCGTGGCTGATGTTTTCCTTTGCGCGCCTTCGCGTCCTTTGCGGTAAAAGTACCTTTGTTGCAGTCGAACCACATGAAACTCTGGATCAAGCCAACCGTATTCATACTCTGTCTGCTGCCATTGGCATGGCTGGTGTTTGCCCTTTTCACGGACCGGCTCGGTGCCAATCCGATCGAGGAACTCACCCGTGACAGCGGTGAGTGGACGCTGCGCCTGCTGCTGATTACCTTGTGCATGACGCCGTTGCGGCGCCTATCGGGCTGGTCCTGGCCCTTGCGCATTCGTCGCATGCTGGGTCTGTTCGCCTTTTTTTACGCCTGCACACATCTCACCACGTATCTTTGGCTGGATCAGTTCTTCGATTGGAGCGAAATCTGGCGCGACATTGTCAAACGCCCCTTTATTACAGTGGGGATGTTGGCCTTTCTACTGTTGCTGCCGCTCGCGGCGACGTCGAATAACGCCATGATGCGTCGCCTGGGCCGTGACTGGGGGCGATTGCACCGGCTTGCCTATGTGGTCCCGGTACTTGGAGTCGTGCACTTCTGGTGGCTGGTCAAGGCCGATGTGCGTGATCCATTTGTCTATGCCGCTCTGTTGGTACTCCTGCTGGGCATGCGCGTCGTATGGTATCGGCAGCGCGTTGCGTTGCAGCGGCAGCAGGCCTGAATTTCAGATCAGTTACCAAATCCCTTCCCCGGTTCTGTGGC
>JBFEJM010000469.1:0-2234 GCA_041553175.1 Gammaproteobacteria bacterium
ACCGATCAGCAGCGCGGCGACACCGAACCCAACCGCGGTCGACACCGCCAGAATGGCCGCGTGGCCGAGGAATTTTCCCGCCAGCAATTGCGTGCGCCCCAGTGGGTAGGTGAGCAACAGCAGCAGCGTGCCCTGTTCGTCTTCCCCGACAATGGTGTCGTAGGCCAGCAGCAAAGCGATCAGCGGAATCAGAAAAATGGCCAGACTGGCCAGGCTGACAATGGTCGTGGCCAGTGAGGTGAAGCCGACCATGCCCGAGGCCGAGGCACCGAAGTAGGCGAGGCCCATGGCCAGGAGCGCGAACACCAGTGTGATCGACAACACCCAGCGGTTGCGCAGGCCATCGCGGAACTCCTTGCCGGCGACGATCAGCAGTGCGTTCATGGGGTCTCCTGGGCGGTCTGGTTGTAATGCGCATACAGGTTGTCGAGCGTGGGCGGAATGATCTCGACGTCCTGCACCTCGGGTTCCTCGAGCAGCAGGCGCATCACCGCCATTTTGTTCGCCACCGGACTGGTGAACTCCAGCCGGGTGCCATTGACGTGTTTGAACTGGGCGCCCTGGCTGTCCAACCGCTCACGCCAGCCGGCGGAGCTGCAGTGACCACGGACATGAATAGTCAAAGGCAGGTGCGCGCGTCGACTGAGTTCGTCGATGGTGCCGGCGGCCAGCAGTCTGCCCTGGCCGAGAATGGCGGCGCGGTCGATATGCCGTTCGATACCGGGCAGCACATGGGAGGAGAGCATAACGGTCGTGCCCTGGCTGCGCAGTTCGTCCAGCATGGAGTAAAACTCGCGCGTGGCGGTCGGGTCCAGGCCGGCGGTGGGTTCATCCAGCAACAGGAGTTTCGGCTGGCCGAGCAACGCCTGCGCCAGACCAAGACGCTGACGCATGCCCTTGGAGTAGGTTTTCACGCGGCGATCGGCCGCCTGTTCTATGCCGACGCGGCCTAGCAAGGCATGCCGGGCCGAACGCTCGACGCCTTTGAGCCGGCCGAAATAATCCAACACCTCGCGCCCGGTCAGCTGACCGTAGAAACTCACGCTCTCCGGCAGATAGCCGATCCGCCGGCGCAGAATCTGGGCCGCTTCACCCATCGGCGATTCGCCGAACAGGCGCACCTCACCGGAACTGGCGGCGATGACGCCGAGAATGAGTTTCATGGTGGTGGTCTTGCCGGCGCCGTTATGGCCAAGCAGTCCCAGAATCTCACCCTCGCCGACATGCAGGTTCATATCCCGCAGGGCGACGAAATCACCGTAGCGTTTGACCACATCGGACAGATCGACAACGGAGTTCATGACGCGGGGATCTCCACGGCCGGCGGCGGCAGCATGAGTGGCGCGCTGTCGCGCACACCCTGTGGTTTCAGAATCGGAAACTGCTCCTGCACCCAGCGCAGGGTCTCCACGGCAGGGCTGTTCATCAGGATGCGCGCAATGGGGTACTTCCACAACAGTTTGTCGACGGCATCGTTGGGCTCGTACTGCCTGTCACCGATGCCGTTGGCGTCGAGATCCCAGCCGAGATAGTCGCTCCAGAAATTGCCGCGTCCTTCGAATGACCATTCCTGCTCGCGGTTGGCGACATATTTAACCTGCACGCGGTTGCGCAGGAAGCTATTGCCGTAGACCTTGTTGTCTTCCGATCCGGCGGTCAGATGGATGCCGATATCGCTGTCGGTGAATTCGTTGTCACGAAGGGTATTGAACTGGGAGTTATAGATGAAGATGGCCTTGCCCTCGGCGCCGGTAACGCCGTCACCGCCGGTGACATAGCCGGTTCCTTCCTTGACGTTGTACACGCGATTGCCGGCGATGGTGCTGTAGGTGATGTAGTTCATCAATATGCCGTAATTGCCGTCGCCGCGCGATTCGTTGTCGAGCACGGTCAGGTATTTCGACTGCATCAGCGCATAGCCGGTGCGGGTATCGTAGGTCCGATTGCCGATGACCTTGTTGGTATAGGAGTACATGTAATGAATGCCGTAGCGCAGTGTGTGCAGCACATTGTCGATCAGAATGTTGTTCTGGCTGGTGTCGATGTAGATGCCGTCGCGCGCCTCCCAGACCTCGTTGCCGCGGATCTCGCCGTCGGTCACGGCATAGAGATGAATACCGTTGCCGCGATCCTGCGACCGCCGGCTCGAATCGCCGTGAATCCGATTGCCGATGACGCGCGGTGCCTTGCTGGCATCCAGCCAGATGCCGAAGGCGTTGTTGTCGAGGCTGTTG
>JBFEJM010000470.1:0-2232 GCA_041553175.1 Gammaproteobacteria bacterium
CTATGGGGGCCGGCAAGACCACCATAGGGCGCCAATTGGCGCGCCTGCTTAAGCGCGACTTCCATGACAGCGACCGGGAGATCGAGCAGCGCACCGGAGTCGATATTCCCCTGATCTTCGAGCTGGAAGGCGAATCAGGCTTCCGCGCACGCGAGCGCAGCGTCATTGACGAACTGACCCAGTTACCCGACATTGTCCTGGCGACCGGCGGTGGCGCCATTCTTGACCCCGATAACCGGCGTCATCTGTCGGAACGGGGAACCGTCGTCTACCTTGAGACGTCCGCGACGCAAACACTGGCCAGAACGGGACGTGACCGCAATAGGCCGTTGCTACAGACAGAAGACCCCAAGAAGCGCCTGGAAGAACTGCTGGCAATCCGCGCCCCGCTCTATCGCGAGATCGCAGATATCGTCGTGTTGACCGATGGCCGTACCGCTCGCGACGTCGTCAATAAGATTATCCGCCTGATCAAGCCACCCCGCCCCAAGCGCCCGCGCGCTGTAAAATAGTGCTCTGGCCTTTGCCTGAACGCAGGATTCTTTTATCCTCGCTGTTCTGATGCAGCTGGTTAACCACCCGCAGGACCTCATATGCGCACTCTTGAGCTCGATCTTGGCGAACGCAGTTATCCGATTCATATCGGCCGAGGCCTATTGACTGATCCGACGCTGTTCGCGCCACACATTCATGGCAAGCAGGTCATGATTGTCAGCAACGTCACCGTGGCGCCTCTGTATATGGAAGCGTTGCAGTCGGCCCTCGGTGGATTCCTGGTCAAGTCCATCAATCTGCCTGACGGTGAACAATATAAAACCCTCGATACGCTCAACCTGATTTTTGACGCACTGCTGGAAAATCGGTTCAACAGAGGCTGCACGCTGATTGCGCTGGGGGGCGGTGTCGTCGGTGATATCTGCGGTTTTGCCGCCGCCAGTTACCAGCGTGGTGTTGAGTTCATTCAAGTCCCTACCACATTGCTTTCACAGGTCGATTCATCGGTCGGCGGCAAAACCGGCGTCAATCATCGCCTGGGAAAGAACATGATCGGCGCCTTTCATCAGCCGAATTGCGTGGTCATCGACACCGACACACTTGCCACGCTTGCCGACCGTGAACTCTCAGCCGGGCTGGCGGAAATCATAAAGTACGGACTGATCTCAGATTCGGAATTCTTCGACTGGCTGGAAAAAAACATGGAGCGCCTGGTCGGACGCGATGCCGACGCGATGGCCTACGCAATAGAGCGATCCTGCCGCGACAAAGCCGAAGTCGTTGCCGCCGATGAGCGCGAAAGTGGCCGTCGCGCATTGCTGAATCTCGGTCATACTTTCGGTCATGCCATCGAAAACGGCATGGGCTACGGCACCTGGCTGCACGGTGAGGCGGTCGCCGTGGGCATGCTCCTGGCGGCCGAACTGTCCGCACGCCAGGGCTGGATGAGCAATACCGATGTTGCGCGTATCGCAGATCTACTCGCGCGTGCGCGTTTACCGGTCGCGATTCCGGCAAAAATGGATAGCGATCAATTCCTGAAGCTGATGGCAGTCGACAAGAAGGTATTGGATGGCGGATTGCGTCTCGTATTGATGCAGGGCATCGGTAAGGCCGTCATCACTGATGAGTTCGACAACCGACATCTTCGCGCGACCCTGGATGCGGCGCATGAACGCGCCGTTGCCTGATCGCCTGATTCTTCTGACGGAGCCATTCACGATGCCACTCTCAATGGCGCAGACATTACCATGGATGAAATGACGACGCCCGCGCCCGGACTCGCCCCCTATGCCGCGACGGATGCCTGTTCCCGCGGAAGGCGGCATGACGAACCAAAACCGGCCTATCGCAGCGAGTTCCAACGTGATCGTGATCGCATCATCCATTCTGCGGCGTTCCGCCGTCTCGAGTACAAAACGCAGGTCTTCGTCAATCATGAAGGCGACCTGTTTCGCACTCGACTGACGCATTCCATAGAAGTGGCGCAGATAGCGCGTTCGATTGCGCGGGCCTTGCGCCTTAATGAAGACCTTACCGAGGCCATTGCGCTGGCGCACGATCTCGGACATACCCCGTTCGGCCATGCCGGCCAGGACGCACTGAATGCCTGCATGAAGCCGTTTGGCGGCTTCGAACACAATCTCCAGTCACTGCGCGTCGTCGACGAACTTGAAGAGCGCTACGCCCAGTTCAGCGGCCTCAACCTGACCTTCGAGGCCCGCGAGGGTATTTTAA
>JBFEJM010000471.1:0-2231 GCA_041553175.1 Gammaproteobacteria bacterium
AGGTGCCGGGATCGTCGACCCAGCAGTTGTGACCAGTTTCCACCTTGGTGACGAATTCCGACAACGACGGCTGGCTCCGGTCGATCTTGAGCACGGCTTCGTCGTAGGCCATGTTGATATCGTCGGCGCGCACAAAGTATGGCGTTTGGCCGCCGTCAGGCGTGTGACATGAGCCGCAACGACTGGATGTGCGCGCATTAGACCAAAAGGTCTGCTGAAACTTGAGTACGTCGGCATCACGGGCGACCGGGCCCGAGTAGGGCGCATCGTTGCTAACACCGCCAATCGGGGCCTGTGGGTTCGTCGTTGTCTCCGCGCCACCACCACAAGCCGCGAGTACGACACTGGCCAGTAAGCCAATTCCTGTTCCTCTGATCATTGTCGTATCTCCCTAGGGTGTCGGCACTTGGCCCATGCAGTATTCGGCGGTTTCGGCGAATACCTGCTTCATGATGATCGGACCCTGACCAAGCGACTGGACAATGGCATCCACCTTCGAGTGATCGTTTGAGGACTCGGGCTCGCGCAGGCACACAGACTGGAACACCTTCCTGACCTGGCAAGAGGCGAAAGCGGTGCTGTTCGACAGTTCGACGCCGAGTGACTTTGCGCCGGTGCCATCGCCATAACCCTCGGCAGTCACCTGGGCGGGACCATGAAAATCAAGGTAGCGGTTTTGGCCCGTGCGCCAGTAGTTCGTCCAGTGGTCGTCCGGTGTCCGGAAGCCCTGTGGGAAGTTGAGGTCGTTGTTGTAGTACTTGTCTTGTACAGCACCGTCGGTGAACTGGATTGCGCCCACGCCCTCATCGTAGTCGTAGTAAGCAAAAGCCTGTGCCATCGGGTCCATGCCTGTATGGCAACCGACGCAGTTATCCAGGAACAGGCGACTGTCGCCACCCGGGCTGCGGCTGACGTCCTGGCGGATGCGATCAGGCGACAAGCGCGGGTCGTGCAGTTGCTCCATGTCTTTGCAGAAGTGATTGACCATCGTGAAGCGGAACATCGCGCGGTTGGTGCCTGCGATAAAGAACGCCTCTGCTGCGGCGCGCGATGTGATAACGCCCGCCGTGGCGTCGGGTGGTAAATTGTTAATGTTCGACTGCAGTGCTGGTTGAAGCACGGTCTTCAGGTTGTAGTTGCCGGCTTCAAGCGCCTCGTAGTGGCCGTTGTTGTTAGCCGCCGGAGCCGGAGTCACGCCAGTGCCGACGTATTGCAGGTCGGCGGACAACACCGTACGAAAATCCACATCGTCGCGAATCATGCCGATCACAGTCGCGATGTAATCATTGAGTGGAACGAAGACCGAACGGTCGCGGTTAGTCCACGGTGCCGCAAAGTTTTTCAGCGTGACGTTGTAGAAGCTCGGGTTTTCCATTGCCATGTACGCGGCACACTTCGGTCCGGTGACATTGTTCTGCTGGCAGACCGGGTCTGTGCCTGCATTGTTCTCTATAGCATTCAAAACCGATTCGCTCGGCGGCACGCCAGCCAGACGGTCGTAGATGCGTTTGGCCTGCTCTCTGGTCTGAGCAATCGCGGGTGCCGCCAGCGTTACCGCAAGCAATGCAGCGAGCAGCGAGCGCGAGATCTCTTTCCACATCCTGTTCTTCATATAGTTCTGCTCGTCATTCATTAATAACGCATAGCGTGGCTGGGAAATGTTGCCAGACCCCGTCGCGAGTTGCCGTGAAGGCATTCACAGTCCTCGAGACCCCGGTAGCAACCCGGCTGAGACATCCAGTCGATCTGCAATCCATAAAGCAAGTGCTGTGCCAGACCCGGGCAAGCGTCGGGACTTCTTCATAAACCCGTTAAAAAACCTAGCCTTATACAGTTCGGAAGGGCGCTTGCTGAAATGATGATATGTCAATGGACTGTCGGTACTTTGGTACAAGGATATTGATGGATCGGCATAAGCTTTTGATTGTGAAAGGTAGTACTACTGTCGTGGAAGAGAGACAGGGTGATAGCGGTGTGTCACCACGGTGTCGACGGGAATCAACATCAGGCAGCGCATGATCCGCCTGAGCAAGTGCCAGTCAGATGTCGTGCATTTGAGACATTACATCGGTGTACGGGGCTTTCCTATAATTCGTCGTCTGCGCAAACGGCACACGCATGTTGCTCGTCGTTCCCACAAGGTTATCGTGGTTTGTGACTGCGTTAACGGTACGCCGGACCTGTCGCAGCGTACCCTGCCGTGATAACAGAGGTGAGATAGATGAACAGGC
>JBFEJM010000472.1:0-2229 GCA_041553175.1 Gammaproteobacteria bacterium
CAGCAGGGCCTCGAGCAGATAGGTCAGCAGCAGGGACAGCCAGCGTTCGCCGGCACGGCTGGTCTCGATTCGGCGCAGCAGCCGCTCACGCTCGGGTTCGCTCAGCGCTGCGAAAGGACGCTGGTGGTCACTCTGCGCCAACTCCTGCAACCAGCCGACGCCGTTGCTGATGAACTCCGCATCCTCCGTATCGGCACCGGAATTCGTCAGCGTCTGATACAGATAATCAATGGCGTGTATATCCTCGGCCCCAGGCGCACCCTCCACCGACGGCAGCATATGCGCGTAGACGGCCGCCAGCGTCGACCAGGGATCGCGCGCCGTGACGACATCCTGTGCGGGTTCAACCTCGCGGCGACGTTCGGCCAGCGCCGGCGCAGACACGGCCGCCAATACCAGACCCAGTCCCGCCAGGGTTTTCAGGAAAACGCGCCGCGTCGGGTTCGCTCGGCAATCCGTTCGCGTGCGTCGCTCCGTTGCATCGAAGGGGTTCAGTGGAGGTGCATTCAGCGCCGTCATCGCATTTCCTCGTTCATCGATCACGCCGATGCCGGTTGATCGCATTCGCATGACCTTGGCGCAACCAAGCAGCGCACTTCCGATTAATGATCCTTCA
The DNA here is from genome assembly GCA_041553175.1 of Gammaproteobacteria bacterium. GTDB lineage: Bacteria > Pseudomonadota > Gammaproteobacteria > Thiohalobacterales > Thiohalobacteraceae > JAHJQQ01. Next base: position 617 of record JBFEJM010000472.1, read on the forward strand.
TGCTGCGCTTGATGGCGACGAATTCGCGGATACTCTCGCTTTCGTGGCTGTCCAGACCGACAAACTCCAGGCCGATGACGTAGCCACGGCTGGTCAGATGATTGTAGCGCGCGATGGCGCGGATCTTGAAATCGATCTGCCGGCCACGGATCGGCAAGCCGAACAGCAGTTCCAGCGTGGCGCCGATCTCCGCCGGCGCTTCGTAAGTGATCGCAATACCGCCCTGGGAGATATTCGCCATACGCGCCTGTACCACACTGCCGCCGCTGGTCTTTATTCGAATCGGCCGGGTGATCACCACTCGGGGGAACTTACGATAATCGCTCATAGTTTGCCTTCAGCCGCTCACAACGACCACTCATGCACCGGCAGACCGCTGTCCTGTCGCTCCAGATAGGCCAGCGTCAGCCCGGCCCAGTCCTTACCATAGCGCGCGACATAGGCCCGCTGCCAGGCCGCCCCATTGCAGGCATTGCCGACCCGTGCGGAAATCACACCCAGAAAGTAGTCGATATCGGCGGCATCCAGCTCCAGCTGCTCCAAGCCACGCCGCGCCATCGGCAGCAACTCATTTTGCAACAGACTCTGCATGCGGCCGTTCCGTCCCTTCAGCCATTCGATACGGGCATCCAGACCGTAACGCGCGGCCAGATAGAAGTTGTCACGCGCCACCGGGAACGGCATCAGCAGCGCCGGTGCAATCTCACCTGTACCCAGAAACTGCATCAATCCGAAAAAGAAGGCGGCATTGGCGACGGCATCCACCAGCGTCGGTCCGCCCGGCACGACCCGATGCTCGATGCGCAGATGCGGCATGCCGTCGTCATCAAATCCGATCAGCGGCCGGTTCCAGCGCCAGACCGTCCCGTTATGCAGGCGCAGGTGGTCCAACTGCCGCGCATCACTGTCACTGCACATCGGCAACAGCACCGGAAAATGTTCGAGATTCTCCTGGAAGCATTCGAACAGGGAATCGCGTGCATACCCCGAACCGAAGCTGACGCGCTTCAGCGGACCGTGCGCCACAGCCGCGAATCCACCCACCTCGACCGACTGCTCGAACAGCGGAATGCGTGTCTCGTCCCACAGGTCATAACCGAACAGATAGGGGGAATTGGCGCTGACGGCGACCATCGGTGCCGAGAGAATCTGGGCGAGATTGTAGAAACGCGCCGCACGCTCGGGGGCAACCTTGAGATGGATCTGAAACGACGTGGTCGCCGCCTCCAGCATGACATCCTGCTGCTCTGTCTTGAGATGTTCGCGCCCCAGGATATCCAGTTTCAGTGGACGACCACCGCGGTGTTTCAGGACCTGTTCATTCAGCGCGCGATAGCGCTTCAGCTCCGACATGTTCTCGGGCGTGAGATGATGACCCCGCACGGTCGGCAGAATACCGGTGGTCAGGAGTCGTGCATTCAGGGTCGCCGCGGTTTCCCTGCAATGGGCATAGGTCGTCGCAAGGCCGGCCAGCATGCGACTGAGCGCATCGCCCGCGAGCGGCACCGGTTGTGAATTGAGCTCGACATTGAAGCGCGCAAGTTCGGCGACCACCAGCGGATCGGCGAGTTTATCCAGAAAGCGATCATTGATGGGAAGCGGCGCACCGGCGG
>JBFEJM010000473.1:0-2224 GCA_041553175.1 Gammaproteobacteria bacterium
ATGATGCCTTCCACGCTGACATTGGCGAGGTCGTTGTCCAGACCATTCCCCTCGATCCGGGTCGCGTCGATGGTGGTCGCGCCACCGTTTGCCAGCGTACCCTTCACTTCCACGAACGTCCCATCGGCAAGACCGCCGGGGAGATCATCGAGCATGGCCACACGGTGATCGACGACAATGGAAACACCTGTCACCAACTCCAGCTGGAACGTGTTTGCGCCGAGCCCTCTGATGACACCCCTGGCCTCGACCTCGCTTACATTCGGCTGAAACGCACCGGCCCGCCGCGCGATGAAGGTCGCGTTCAGCACGCCTGCACTGTCGACAAAGCCGCTGACTTCAACCACGTCTCCATTGGTTATGTTGGCGAACGTCAAGCCGCCATTGCTGCTGAAGGTCGTACCCGTACTGTCCACCCGCACGCTGATGCCGATTACGGTAAAGGTCTTGGCGCTACCGTCCGGGCTGATGCTGATGGCGCCACTTATCGGTCCTTCAAGCTGATTGTCGAATTCCACATGGCTCGCGCGACCGGTAACGCCGTTTGCGTCGCGGGTACCCTCCACCTTTACCACCATCCCGACCTGAAGATCGCTCTCCTGTCTGATGTAGTCATCGATTTCGAATACCGCCCCGTTGGTCTCATATTCGACACCGTTGACGAAAATGCTGCCGAATCCGGTAACCGTACCCACCGACGTAATGCCTGTACCGCCGATGCCGGCCACATTGCCGCCGCCACTGCTGCTGCCTCCACCGCCGCATGCAGCGACCAGCGCCAGGGCAGACATCAGCAATAAGGTGGAAAAAATATTCGGTTTCATGGTTACTTCTCCGTCGGGGTACTGCTTTCGTAATAATAAATTCCCAGGCTGACATAGCGCCCCTCAGCCTCATCGCCGTCGTTCAACTCATGTTCACTCAGCCAGGCATCCAAAGATTCCAGCAACGCCTGTGCACGTTCAGCAGACAGCTTGCGGAATACAGGAACCGCTTCGGGGTTGACGCGTGTATTGGATACCTTGCGTTGAAAGTACAGATCGTGATCCGGTGATGTCAGGTTGTGATCAATCGTGGTGATCAGCTCACCGGTATCAGTACCCAGGATGTGCACCTTCTCAATGGGATCTCCCGCCGGCACATAGGCTTGTCGCAGCAGTCGCACCCGATCGTCCTCGCGCGACACGCAATCGGCACGTGCAAGCACCGCAAACATGGCTTGGGTCGGCACATCACCACTGTATTTGCGCACCAGAGATGCAAATGAACCGCGCTCACCATCGATCGGCAGGCTCACCGCCGGGTGATCACCGTTCTGAAATTCCGGATCGTTGAGCCAGCCGCTGAGCACGCGCACGGCCCGGTTGTAGCGCAGATCCAACTCGGCGTCGTACAGCGTCGGCAACTCCAGCAGGCGTTTGGTTTCCTTGCGCGTAAGGCCGGTCAGCGCGGAAACGCGCGAGACGGTCTGTTTGCGTCCCGGCTCCTGGAAATGCTCGAAAGCGACTTCGGCATAGGTCTTCTTGGCCAGTTCGGCGAAGTGTCCATAGGCCACCCCGTTGCGAAGCAGTATCCGGACCAGCGGGCGCAACAAGGTAACGACCGCGACATTGATAGTGTCTGCGATGTTCATAGTTTAGGAATATTATCCCAAAATTAGCGCCACCGGCGCGGGAGATGGGTGGAAATGCGAACAGCTTCACGCCGGGCGGAATCCGCTGAAGGCCGGTCCAGCAAGGATTTGTCTTATATAACCTTCTAATTATATTTGTTTTATTATCAAATCAGGGCGGGGCAGCGACTCTTGTCGGCGAGCAAACCCACGCGTGTCGCCGGACCGGAACAGCAGCCCGTCTGTGAGCCACACGCAGCCATAGACGAGGAGTTGACGCAGCCCGGGGACCGTTTTCAGCCCGGTGGCCACTGCATGGCGCGGCCGCCCAGCACGTGCAGATGGATATGGAAAACACTCTGCCCCGCCTCGCGGTTGCAGTTCATGACCGTGCGATAACCACGTTCGGCGATGCCATCGATCCCCGCCACCTTCTGTGCCGCGAGGTATAGCTTGCCGACCAATGCGGCATGGTCCGCCTGCAGATCATTGAGGGTTGAGATGTGGATCTTGGGGATGACCAGGACATGGGTCGGTGCCTGTGGATTGAGATCACGGAAGGCCAGCACCTCGTTGTCTTCGTAGACAGTGTCGGGTTTGATTTCGCCCGCC
>JBFEJM010000474.1:0-2224 GCA_041553175.1 Gammaproteobacteria bacterium
CACCATCCAGTGCCTGATGAACTGTTATTGTTCTTTCCGCTATCCCTGATTCAGGCGTTGCGTCCCTACCTCGCTATCCTCCCCAACGTCGTCGAACAACTCCCATTGTGTAGGGCGGTACGCCCCGTCCCCTTGCCATGATTCGAGTTCTTCCAGAATGTCCGCGACCGGCAACACCCACTCCTGCCCGCTCAGGGCATCAAAGGCGCCGGTGGAATGCAGGACCAGGACCACATCGCCGGTGACAACCAGCGACAGTTCGCGCAAAGGCATCTGTGCCGTCGGCAGAAAACGCGTCAGCGAGTGCAGACATTTGCGAATGCGTTGCAACGAGACGCCGGCATCGAGCAGCCGCTTGGCGCTTTTCAGTGCGATGAGGTCGGTGAAGCTGTAGCGGGCGTGGCCGCCGCTGGTTTGTTGCGAAGGGGAGAGGAGACCGGTCCGCTGCCAATAGTGCAGCTGACGTGCTGTCAGGCCGGTGATCCTGCTGACCTGACGGCTGGAAAAACAGTGCTCAGCCAATATCTGCCCTCCGGGAAGCAGATGGTTTGGCCAAGTCTTGCAGAGAATCCCGGCTTGTCAAGAAAATCGCGACAAAAAACCCGATTCTTGTCGCATTACTAATCGATGAGTGGGGCGGCGCCAATTCGATGGCGCTGCCCCACCGGGCAATCTACTGACTGATCGTTTTGGACTGTGTGGTGGTGACCAGCCCGGTCTGGCTGCTGAAGTAGGCGGCCAGATTGGCAATATCCTCATCGGTCAGGCCGCCGGCAAATCCGGCCATAATGGGATTCTTGCGCGCGCCGGAGCGGTAATCCTTCAGCGCACGTTCCAGATAGCTGGCGTGCTGACCCGCCAGACGCGGGTTCTGCGGATCGGTACTGTTGCCGTCGGCGCCATGGCAGGCGACGCACAAGGCGGACTTCTCCTTGCCGGCATCGATGTTACCGGCGGCGATTGTGTGGCTGGAAACGCCGGTCAGCAGCAGGGCTGCGGCGATGAGTGCAAAGTTTTTCATATCACGTACCTTCATAAACGGGTGATCCGGGGCAGTGGTCGTACGGGTCGACGCTGCGCCTACTCGGTTCTGGACTCGAAGTAGGCGGCGATGTCCTGCATGTCCTGCTCAGTCAGATTCGATACCTGCGCCTGCATGGTCTTATGGTCGCGCTGGCCGTTCTTGTAGGCCTGCAGTGCAGCTACCATGTAGGCGGCATGCTGTCCGCCCAGTCGCGGTACGTGATAGGTCGGGTACGCATTGGTGTAGCTCGGCACGCCATGGCAGCCCATGCACGTGAACGCTTTGCCGCGGCCCGCTTCGCTGTCACCAGCGGCGACGGCCGGCCCGGTCGCCAGGATGCTCAGTCCCAGCGCCAGTGTCATCAAACCAGTCTTTGTCCTCATGGTCCTCACTCTTTGGTGGTTGTTGATCGTTCACACGTTCAGCCGTCCTCCGCGTTCTTGCTGACGCTTGCGCGGCTGGCCGGAGTATAGCGCCGTTTTCCAGCCCAGGTCATGCATGTGACGAGGCTTATACCGGGATAAAACAGGCTTTGTGGCGATTGCGGGAGTTCGCGCGGCAGTGATTGGCCGGTGACGGCATCCTACCAGCTGATGTAGGCGTAACCCTGTTCCTGCAGCCGCATCAGGTCGTCGGCGCCGACCTCGACGACGGTGGCGTAGTCTTCGATATCGTCGTTCGTCCAGCCAAGGCTTTTCATGGTGTTGCCGCAGGCGTGGAATTCGACACCGTACATGGCGAGACTTTCGGCGCGCTGGCGGGCCAGCTTGGTGATCGGGCGCTCCGGATTCTTGCCGACCAGGTGAATGCCGGGGCCGATGACGGTAATGACAATGCGTATATCGTCACCGTACTTGCGCAGCATTTCGCCGGCGGAGAACAGGATGTGATCGATGTATTCCTCATCCGCATGATTGAGCTGATAGACCAGTTTGTGAGCGGCCTCGCCCAGCAGGCCGCGATCAATGGTCTCGGCGTGCACCCTCGGGCTCAGTCCCGCAACCAGGGCCAGTATCAGCAAACCGCTTAGAAAACCGCGTCGCGGGTGGAAAAAGGAATGCGTCATGACTACAACCCCCTGCGGAAACATCGTGCCTAACCAATAGACAGCTGAGTGGGAGAAATATTCCCTGCCACGAAGAATTTATCCGCCACTGCCTGCCATCATACGCGAGCCACAGCGGGGTGGCAGCTTTCGCG
>JBFEJM010000475.1:0-2220 GCA_041553175.1 Gammaproteobacteria bacterium
AGCATGATCGGCAACAGCCCCGCGATAATGGTCACGACCGTCATCAGCTTGGGCCGCAAGCGCAACAGCGCGCCCTCGATGATCGCGCCATGCAGATCGGCGGCGCTCGGTTGCGCCACTGTCGCCAGCAGCCGCTGCCAGGCCAGATTGAGATAGAGCAGCATCACCACCGCCGTCTCCACCGCGACACCGGCCAGCGCAATGAAGCCGACACCGACCGCGACGGAGAAATTGTAGTCCAGCCAATACAGGAACCAGACACCGCCGACCAGCGCCAGGGGCAGGCTGCCGAGAATGACCAAGACCTCCACACTGTCACGGAAGTGCAGATACAGCAGCAGCACGATGATCGCGAGCGTCAGCGGCACGACCACTTTCAGCCGATTGATGGCGCGCTCCAGATATTGATACTGGCCGGACCAGGACAGGGAGTAACCCGGCGGCAGGATGACATTCTCGGCGACGGCGGCCTGTGCGTCCTGCACATAGGAACCGAGGCCGCGCCCTTCGATCTCGACATAGACCCAGCCGTTGAGCCGTGCGTTTTCGCTGCGCACCATGCCGGGACCGTCGACGATGCGGATATCGGCCACGGCGTCGAGCGGAATCTGCGCGCCGGTCTGGGCCACTACCGGCAGTTCCCGCAGGCGCTGGTCCGAATCACGCAAATCGCGCGGATAACGCAGATTGATGGGATAACGTTCGCGGCCTTCCACGCTTTCGGTCACGTTCATGCCGCCGACCGCGGTCCGCACCACCTCCTGCACGTCGGAGATGTTCAAGCCATAGCGCGCCGCGGCCAGGCGATCGATGTCGATATCCAGATAACGCCCGCCGACAACGCGCTCGGAAAATGCGCTGGCCGTACCCGGCACCTCCTTGAGCACCTGCTCGATGCGCTGTCCGATCTCCTGGATGGTCAGAAGATCCGGCCCCGCGACCTTCACCCCGACGTCGGATTTGATACCGGTGGCGAGCATGTCGATGCGGGTCTTGATCGGCGGATCCCAGGTGTTGGCCATACTGGGTATGTTCACGATGCGATTCAACTCCGCCTTCAAGCCCTCCAGATCCATCCCCGGCCGCCACTGATCGCGCGGCTTGAGCCGAATGGTCGTCTCGATCATGGTCATGGGCGCGGGATCGGTCGCCGTTTCCGCCCGGCCGATCTTGCCGAACACCGAGACCACCTCGGGCACGGTCCGGATCAGCTTGTCCGTCTGCTGCAGCAATTCCTGCGCCTTGCCGATCGACAGCGCCGGAAAGGTGGTCGGCATATACAGCAGGTCGCCCTCATCGAGACTGGGCATGAACTCGTAATCGAGTTTGTGTATCGGCCAGACCGCTGCCGCCGTCACTATGACCGCCACCAGCAGTGTCGTATAGGGACGCGCCAGTGCGAAATTCAACGCGGGACGATACACCGCCATAAAGGCGCGATTGAGCGGATTCTCCTGTTCCGTCCGTATCCGCCCGCGCACGAAATACCCCAGCAGGACCGGCACCAGCGTTATCGCCAGTCCGGCCGACACCGCCATGGCGTAGGTCTTGGTGAACGCGAGTGGCGCGAACAGCCGCCCTTCCTGCGCCTCCAGCGTGAACACCGGCAGGAAACTCATGGTGATGATCACGAGCGAGAAGAACAACGCCGGCCCGACTTCCGCCGCCGAGCGTGCCACCCGTTCCCAATGCGAGATCGATTTGTCGGTATCCCGTTCGATATGCTTGTGCAGGTTCTCGATCATGACAATGGCCGCGTCGACCATGGCACCGATGGCGATGGCGATGCCGCCGAGCGACATGATGTTCGCGTTCACACCCTGCCAGTGCATGATGATGAAGGCGCCCAGAATACCGAGCGGCAGACTGAGAATGACCACCAGCGTCGAGCGCATGTGCAGCAGAAACACCGCGCAGACCAGGGTCACGACAATAAACTCCTCGATGAGCTTCTCGCGCAGATTCTTCACGCCCCGCTCGATCAATCCCGAGCGGTCATAGGTCTCGACGATCTCCACGCCCGCGGGCAGACCGCGCCGCAGTTCATTCAGTTTTTCCTTGACGGCCATGATCGTCGTGCGCGCATTCTCGCCCCAGCGCATGACCACAATGCCGCCGACCACTTCGCCTTCACCATCCAGCTCGGCGATACCGCGCCGCAATTGCGGACCGATACGGATATCGGCGACGTCGTTCAGCAGAATCGGTGTGCCGGATTGA
>JBFEJM010000476.1:0-2216 GCA_041553175.1 Gammaproteobacteria bacterium
ACCCAGTCTTTTTCTCAATGATTGCAATATGGGCAATAGTACGGAACTTCCCGGCGTATAGGCGAGCGCCCTGTATACATACATTTGCGGACCCAGATTACCGGCATCGAGCTTATCAAGCTCGCCAATGGCGGCTTTTGCATCATCAACGCTTCCGGCCTTCAAATGCAGCTTCAGCATCTGACCCCAGAATTTCGCCAACTCGCCATCCACCTCTGGCCTGCGCCGGCGGTAGAAGGCGTCATCCGCCTTCCATACCCGGTTTATCAGGTCCAGCCGTTTGCCGATCTGCAGCCGATGATCGGCACGGGTCAACCGCACCGCATCCTCATGACTGCGGTTGAAGGCCAGCTCCGTGTCGATGAAGGCCGCGCCGTGGCGCTGTGACAGCCGGGCGAAAAACTCCCAGTCACCGCAATAGGAATCCTGCTCGTTGAACTGCAGCCAGTCCGCCGCCGAGGATCTGCGGAACAGCGACGCACTGGGCAGGACCTGCGGGCCGAACAGCGATGCACGATAGATGTCGCCGGTATACACAGGCACATATTCCCGCCCCAGTTCATCCGCGCCCGGAACCTCGCCCACATGCCAGTCCTGATTGGATGAGTAAATGTCGCTCCATACCGGCGTGTCACTGAACCAGGTGTGTAGTCCATTGGCCAGATTTCTTCCATCCGGCTTCATGATATAGAAGTCACCGAACACGAAACCCAGATCCGGGAACGCATCCAGTACCGCAACCTCCAGACCCAGCTTGAACCCGCGCCAGAGATCGTCACTGTCGAGCAGCGCGACATATTCCCCCTGAGCCAGCTCGAGCGCCCGATTCCGCGCCGCATTGAGGCCCCGGTTTTCCTGCTTTACATAGCGGATCTGCGACGAGAAACGTTTCAGCGCCTGTTCCGTATCGTCGGTCGAGCCGTCATCGATGACAATGATTTCGTAATCGCGGTAGGACTGCCGCAATACCGACTCGATGGTTTCCTGCACCAGCGCGGCGCGATTGTAGGTAGGAATGATGACGCTGACTTTCATGAAATGGCGTTACCGATCCGAGAGTCGGAGTTGATCGTAGGGTCAGGGTACTTGAAAACCTGTTCAGGCGTCATGTTCCGACAGGACGGGCGAGCGGCCTGTTCTGCCCGTAGGAAGCGGCCCTTGATAAACAGGACGGATTAATTTTTTCAGGCTCTGATCATAACGGAAAACAGAGCTGTCCCGGTTTTTTACCCTCGACGCAACAATCAAGACGTCAACCGCAGACCCTGCGTATTCAGCGGCAGCGACTGGATGGGTTTGCCGGTTGCCGCATACAGGGCGTTGCAGAGCGCCGGGGCGACCGGCGGCAGCGGCGGCTCGCCGACGCCGCCCCAGAAATCGCCGCTGGCGACGATGTGGGTTTCAACTTTCGGCATCTGGCGCAGGGTCAGCATGGGGTAATCGTGAAAGTTACCCTGCTGCACACGTCCGTCCTTGAGGGTGATGGTGCCGAACAGCGCGGCGGTCAGACCATAGGTGATCGCACTCTCGGTCTGCGCATCAATGGTGTCCGGGTTGACCACATGCCCGGGGTCGATGGCGCTGACGACGCGCAGCAATCGGAACGTGCCGTCTTTGCCGACTTCGATCTCGACGACCTGGGCGCAGTGACTGCCGTAGGAACTCTCGACGGCGATGCCGCGGTAGCGGTTGTCCGCCAGCGGCGTGTTCCAGTCGGCCTGGTCCGCGGCCGCCTGCAACACCGCGCGCTGCTTTGGCGCGTCCTGCAGCATGTCGAGCCGGAACAGGTACGGGTCACGACCGGCCGCGCGCGCCACCTGGTCGATAAAATGTTCGCGGAAATACGCGTTCTGCGAGTGATTCACCGAGCGCCAGAAGCCGACCGGAACGTGCAGGGTTCGCATGGCGTAGTCCGCGCGCAGGTGCGGCACGGCATAGAAGATATCGGCCAGACCCTGCAGGGCGATCGGGTCACTGCCGTCCGCGGCTTTCATGCCCAGCGACGACAGTATCGAGGGCGCCGCCACACGCGCTCTGAATCCAACCAGACGGCCCTCGCCGTCCAACGCCGCCGACAGGCGCGCCATGCTGGCAGGCCGGTAAAAATCGTGCTGCGTATCTTCCTCGCGTGACCACATCAGCTTGACCGGTCGGCCGACGGCTTTCGCGATGCGTACCGCCTGGATGGTGAAATCCTGTTTGGCGCCGCGGGGGGG
>JBFEJM010000477.1:0-2216 GCA_041553175.1 Gammaproteobacteria bacterium
GTCAAATTTATCGTCTGCAGGTAAGTCGGTCACGCGACGGGTTCAGGTATACTCGCCTGTATGATTGACGAACGTGACACATTCGAGACGGATCCCGAACCCGCCGCGGTGATCGACGCCACGCGCGCCTGGCTCGAACGCGCGGTCATCGGTCTCAATCTGTGTCCCTTCGCCAAAGCCGTGCATGTGAATAATCGAATCCGCTACTGTGTGAGCAAGGCGCGCTATACGGACGAACTGCTGGAAGATCTTGCGGTCGAACTGCGCACCTTGCAGGCGGTGGATGCGGATGTCTGCGAGACCACGCTGCTGATTCATCCCGGAGTGCTGACGGAGTTTATCGAGTTCAGCCATTTTCTCCGTGCGGCCGATGCGGCCTTGGTCAAGCTGGGACTGGCCGGGGAGTTCCAGATTGCGAGCTTTCATCCCGAGTATCAGTTCGGCGATGCCGGGTCGAATGATATCGAGAACTATACCAACCGTTCACCCTATCCAACGCTGCATCTGTTGCGGGAGTCAAGCATTGCGCGCGCGGTGGCCGCGTTTCCAGATGCCGCCATGATCTATGAAAAGAATATCGAGACCCTGCGTCGCCTGGGGCACGCCGGGTGGCAGCGTTTGTGGGTCGCTGAAGATAGTGTATCGTCCTGATGGGCCTGTGCTGTCTTGCGGCGCGATAAGAAAGCAACGGCTTTCCCCTGATCAGGCCACGGTGAATATGATCACACTGGGATGAGGAGCGCTGAGGTCGTCATGAAAAAGATCAAACACGAAGCGGAGCTGGTCAAGGGCGCGCTTCTCGCCGGTATGAAATATGCGGAGGAGCGGGGTGCCGCTGTATTCGAGCCGACCGACTCCGTCAATGAGCGACTCCATTACATCTACCGGCTGTTGGTGCATGACAAGATCATTCAGCCGCTGCCGGAAGAACAGGTTTCCCAACAGTCTCTGCGCCACAGGCTGGCGCTCTGGTATGCCAGACAACTGCCGAAGGATCATCCGCTTCTGAAATGATTCAGCTGCTTTCTCCGCAACCGTTCGAACGAGGGTGTCAACATGTTCGGCTCCATCAGTAGAAACATCCTGACCGGTCTGATCACGATTCTGCCGGTAGTACTGACACTCTATCTGTTTTACTGGATTGTGGTGTCAACGGAATCCCTATTGGGTACCGCAATGCGGGCGGTGCTGCCCGAGGGGATGTATCAGCCTGGAATGGGTGTGGCCGCCGGCCTGATCGTGGCGTTCGTGGTGGGTTTGCTGATGCATGCACTGGTCGTGCAGCGGCTGTTCGCCCTGAGCGAGCGGATTTTCACCCGCGTGCCGTTGATCAAATCGGTCTATTTCGCGTTTCGTGATCTGCTGGACTATTTTTCACCCGACAAGAAGAAGGAGTTCCAGCAGGTCGTTGCGGTTACACTCGGTGACTCGGGTATGCAACTGGTTGGGTTTGTCACTCAGACTGATGTAAAGCGCATGCCGGCCGAGTTAAGCGGGCAGGACAGTGTGCTGGTCTACCTGCCCATGAGCTATATGATCGGCGGGTATGCCGTGCTGGTGCCGCGCAGTGCCGTCCGTCCGCTGAGTATGAAAATGGAAGAGGCCATGCGTTTCGTGCTTACCGCCGGAGTGACCGGAGAGCGCACGGCGCGGGCCAGGCCGGTCTGATTGCGATAACGCGGAAACTCTGCCCATCGTCAGGCGTCAGAGGCGTTTCCCTGCCAGCGTCGGCACCTTGTCGGTCCGTGTCTCCAGTTTCAGATAGCTGACTATCCGCACGGTTCCCTGATCGTGCAGTGCTGCATGGATTTTCTCGACCGCGGCCAGAATCTCGCTGAGGTCACCTTCGATGTTGGTGCCGGAGGCGTGGGTTTCGATGAGAAAATCATAGTCCTTCAGTATTTCGATGACGCGCATAATCTCCTGACGGACGGAGACGCCCTGTCCGATGGGTACGACCTGCAGTTCCGCGGTTGCTTTCATAGTGTGTGACCCTCGATCCGAATAAGTACGGAGACCTCTGGGTGCTCAATAATACACCCGTCTGTTCCTGGCGCGATTGGGCAAGTCATATCGGCTGGAGTATCGATGTCCCTCTGGCACAGTCAGCCGCAATTTTCTTGATGTATGTCGTATTCGCGGTCAGGGTACCCACTGATCGCAGCAATCGGAACTGTCCTTCGCGATGTTCGGACTAAACTTGTAGTAGAGCATTA
>JBFEJM010000478.1:0-2212 GCA_041553175.1 Gammaproteobacteria bacterium
ACCATGAACTGACGCCTATCATAATCATAGATCGAAATATTGGACTCATTGTCGGTGTACTGCAGGCTACCGCCCAGACTCCATTTATCCAGCTGGCCGTCCTTGAACTCATGGCGGATACCGAACAACAGCCGCCGCTCTTTCTCATCCCGCGCCACACCGAATCCCGGCTCGATGTCTTCATACTCGACATCGCGGTAACTGGCCCGTCCATCTACGGAGCCGCCCGGCCAGGCCTTCACATTCACCCCGGCATAGGCCTCGTACCCGTCGTAGCCGAAACGATCCTCGTTAGCATCGAAATTGATGAAGCGCGCACCGACCTGAGCCGCCACCTTCCGCTGCTGGAAGTAACGCCCCAGCGACGGACCGGTTGCCCAGTAGGTGCCTTCGCGACCACTGTCACCGCCGGCCGCAGTCGCGCGATCGTCCATATAGTTGCGGTCGGTGGCGGTCGCATCCCAGGTCAGCTCGCCGTCCTGGAACTGCCAGGTGACGGCCGGTGCCAGCGAGGAGAACAGCGCCAGTTTGGTATTCCCCAGCCAGATGTATTCGGCGCGGGCGGCAATGTTGGCACGCCAGTGGCGCAACACCACCCAGGCGGGGCCCGTGCTGGCAGACAGAACCGATAGATTGAAGTCGGTTTCGCTATTGTATTCGCGGTGGTAGAGACCCACGTCGCTCTGCCACAGGAACACGGCGGTCCGCTCGCCGAAATTGAAGGTCTTGCCCGGCTGATAGCGGTGGGCAAGGCCGGCGCCTAATACCAGCGCATTGTCGGTTCGCTCACCTGAACCCGGTGTCAGCGTAAGTCTCTGACTGCCGATCTCGACGATATCCGAGCTGGGCCCGACATTGACGTTCGAGTCATACATGTAGCCGACCGACACCGAGGGCTTCACCTCATGGCGTTTGGCGAAGCTGGCCTCGTCTTTTTTCACCTGCCCCAGGAAAGCGAGAATGGTCACCCGCACTTCCGGTGGTGTCGTGGGATCATCGAGTACCTCCTGTGCCAGTTTCTTGGCTTCGTCGTAGCGGAAGGCACGATAATAGGCGACGGCCAGCTCCAGCCGCGCACGATGGAGCAGCGGCTCATTGGCCAGAATGGAGTTGAAGGCCTCGATCGCCGACTGCAGGCGGTCATCTTCCAACGCCTCCATACCTTTTTTGAATGAATCTTCGGCGTCATCGGCCACAGCCGGCGTGAAGGCTATACAACCCGCACCCAGTATGAGACCGCTCAACACTGCTCTAAGAACGCCCGGTTTGTTATGCGTCATATCCATTTACGTTGACTCCCCCTTGTTATGTCGGGTGTAATTCGGTGCAAGCAGATCTTCCGGCAACTACTCGCCCATGGCCAAACATGTTACCGAGAGTACAGGGTTCTCAGCAATGACCAGTTGTGGTACGGGTGAATATACGTGGATTCGAATGACTTCCATCAACCGGCTGCGCGCTGTTCCCGCACTGTCCGCGGCAGCCGCAGCCTGGCCCTTCAGCCGCTTCGAAGCGCATCCGGGCCGCTCCCCCTGGACCACCATCATCGCTTTGTTATTCAGTATGCTAGCGCTCAATTCGCCAAACTGCCTGGCGACCAATGCGCTATTCGGCTACGCCGAAGCCGAGCAGCCCGATATTGTGTTGTTCACGCAGTGGCTGAACGCGCTGGAACGGCACATCCAGTTGGATGCTGCCGAGGCCGATTGTGAGAAAATTCGCTTCAACCGCTGCCATTTGCGGGAGTGGTATGCCTTCATCGAGTCCGTTCGAGAGCTGCCATTGGCCGGCCAATTGCAGCGTATCAACGAATACGCCAACAACAAACACTACGTCCTGGATCTCGATAATTACGGACTGCCGGATTATTGGGCCGTGGCGCGTGAGTTCCTCTACAATGGCGGCGACTGTGAAGACTACGCGATCACCAAACTCTTCTCGCTGCGCTGGCTGGGTCTGAGCACCGACAAACTGCGGATCGTCGTTCTCCAGGACACCAATCTGCGCGTCCCTCATGCCGTACTCGCGGTCTACAGCGGCGACGAGATCTTCATCCTCGACAATCAGATACAGCAAGTGGTCAAGCACAGTGAAATCGTTCACTACACCCCGGTATATTCCATAAACGAAGAGCGCTGGTGGATCCATACACCCGTCTTCTGACCGCCACAGCCAAAAGGAAATTCATCAGGTGAAATTACCCGCTTCCTCT
>JBFEJM010000479.1:0-2200 GCA_041553175.1 Gammaproteobacteria bacterium
CCACGCCGGGGTTGACCGCATCGGGATAGGTGCGGCGCAGTTCGCCCAGGTTGGCGGCCTTGGGGCCGACGATGCGGCCGGAGTCCTGTGCGCGGATCGCCCGCAGCGGCAGCATGTCCGTCAGGGTAAGGTCGAGTTTGGCCAGATCGGGTTCGATGACGACATCGTCGCTGATGGCTTCACGGCCGAAGATCGTATCCCACTCCGGGCCATCGGCACTGATCTGCACCGCGCCCCGTGGACTGACCGCGAGTACAATCGGTTTGCCGATATGCGGAACCATCTGCGCGACGCGATCTTCGTCGACCACGACATTGGGTATACCAAGGTTGCGCGCCAGCAATTGCACATGGGACAGCGAACTGCCTTCGCCGCGGGTCAGAATGCCCGCAATCGGTGGCAGTTCGGGCGTGGTTGATGGCAACAGATATATGCCGTCGCGACGGAACTCGCCACCGGCCGGAGGCGGCAACAGCAACGTCCCGCGGCGCAATCCCGGATTCAGGGCACGCAGACCGGAACCCACCTCCTGGCCGAACACCTGATGCTGAATACCGATCAGGGCATTCGCGTCCTGGATCAAACCGTCCAGCAGGCGGGTATAGGCCAGCAACGGTCCGCCACGCAGGCGATCGGGCACAAAATGTACCGCCAGCGGCGTCAGCATGGTCCAGCGTTGGACGGTGGGTGCGAACTGAAATTCCAAAGCCTGCTGTGCCCACTGCGGTACCCGCGCGAGATAGCGCAGACTGTTGTAGTACTCCTCAACGCTCAGCGTTTCGATCTGCTGCAGCGCAGCGATGCGCTGATCGACCGCCTGCAGCTGGCGATCGGACAGCAGACCGCCGCCATACAGCGCGTCGGCCATGAATCGCAGCCATTGCAGGCGCGTGGCGCGGGTTACGCTGAGGTCGTCATCGATGAGCTGATTGCCGACGGCATAGATCTCCTGCTCGATAGCCAGGCCGGCAAGCAGCAGACGCACCCGGTTGAGCTGTGTCAGCGACGAGGGCTGCTCGAGTTGCCGCCGCCACTCGGCGCCCAGTTGCGAGGCTATCTGCGCGCGTTCAGCGAGACTGGCCGCCTGCCTGAGTCGCTTCACGGCTGCCTGCAGTTGCGCTTTCAGATTGGCGTCACGCGTATCGCCGGCGAGTTTCTCCAGCTGGCGCACCGCGGTCTGCGGAGCGTTCAGAACGTCCAGCAGCTGGGCAAGTCGCTCGTAGCTCTCGGCCAGCTCGGAAACGCCTTTCTTCTTGGCATAGTCGCGTACCAGTTGGGCGTCTTTGGCATCCGGGATCCCGTGAATCTTCACCCGCAGCGGCGAAAAGCCCGGATCGGCGTCGGCGATATCGATCGCCAGCTTGCGCGCCTGGGCACCGACCTGAGGTTCGGCGCTCACCGGTAACAGGCGGGCCGCCTCGCGCAGCAGCAGGAACCGGGTCGGGCTCAACCAGTCGCCATCATCGACCAGCGCCATCAGCAGCTTGCGCGCACCGACCTGCTCATCTTCCACCTGCAATGCGCCGCGGTAGTAACGGGCCTGGCGGAACACCCAGCCATCGTCATTGACGATCAGGAACTGCTCCAGCAGAATCTGGCGCAGATCGTCCAGGCGCGGATTATCGCCGATGAAATCCAACGGTCTGATGTCGGCCAGCAGGGTGGCAACCAAATAGCCCTCAGCACGCAGCGCCTGCGTGCGTGCATTCCATTCCCCATGCTGCACGCCGCCGCCATGGTCACGGCAGGCGCCTTCACCGGGTGGCAGCACGGCCCCATCGGCGCAGAACCAGCGGATGCGCTCGAACGGTCCGCGCGGCGCCTTTTTCATCTTCTCGATCCAGTCGCGATACTGGAGGTCGTTCGCTGGACTGAACGATTTCTCCGCAGCGGCTGCAGCGCCGGCGAGCAGCAGCGCAAGCACAAATAAGCCGAACCGGCCGGACCATCGCGAAATTGATATAGGCATAGTTGGGGTGAACCGAATCGCGCGGGCCGCAATTGGCCAGGCGCTGGCAAGTCGAAGCAGTACAGTGTGTATGTTGTGGTCGGCCGGACATTTATCAGTTCAGATGCGGCATCGACCCAACGCATGCACACTCTAGCCGGTTGTGCCGGGGTCTGGCAATCTCCGTCCCGCGCAAACCCCCGGCGGGGTGGGGTAGACCCCTGCGGACAGTGCCTAATGCCGCAAAAACAC
>JBFEJM010000480.1:0-2195 GCA_041553175.1 Gammaproteobacteria bacterium
GCACACGCGGCCCAATCACCGGGATCCTCGGTCCCGGCGATCTCATACCGCCAGAAACCCCTGCCACGGGCACTGGACCAGTAACTCGCCCGGCGCAGTGGCAGGCGCCGGCGCGAGATCAGGAATCCATACCAATGCGCCGCGTAGGGCCGCACGCGCACCGGCGTGTATTTGAACTCGGGCTGCCCCGAGATCGGATCGGTATGTGGTCCGATCAGACACCCCACCGAGGACAGACTCGAAAACTGCTGACTCCAGTGAATCGGGATGAATACACTGCCCGCTCGCTGTGCCGTGCTGACACGCACCCGCACGACAGCCTGACCGTAGCGGCTCTCCACCTGCGCCAGCGCACCGTCCTGTAATGAGAGCCGCAGCGCGTCGTCGGGATGCAGCTCGGCGTAGGGTTCGATGATATGGCCGGACAGGCGCGCCGACTTGCCGGTGCGGGTCAATGTATGCCAATGGTCACGCACCCGTCCCGTGTTCAGCACCAGGGGAAAAGCGGCATCGGTAGCGCTTGCAGTCGCTCGACCATTGATCGGAATCAATCGCGCCCGTCCGCTGTCGGTGAAGAAACGACCGTTCGCGAACAGCCGTCCCGGCACTGCGCCCGCGGCGGGGATCGGCCATTGCCGTGGTGTGAACGCGTCATAGTCGGCTTCGCTAATTGCCGCCAGGCCGCTGATGTCGAAATCACGCTGCCCGTTATTCTCGAAACCTGACAGCGCGGCATGCTCGCGGAATACATCGACGGCCGATGCGTAGCGGAAGACATCGGCATAACCCATCCGCTTGGCCAGCTCGGCGGCAATCCACCAGTCCGGCTTCGCCTCGCCGGGACTGGGCAGAAAGGCCCGTTGCCGCGAAATACGCCGCTCGGAATTGGTGACGGTGCCGTTCTTTTCGCCCCAGGCCTGAGCCGGCAACAGCACATGGGCATAGGCCGTGGTATCGGTGTGGCGCACGCAGTCCGAGATCACCACGAATTCGCATTGGCCCAGTGCGCGGCGCACGCGATCACTGTCGGGAAGACTGACGGCGGGATTGGTGGCCATGATCCACACCGCCTTGACCCTGCCGGATGCTACCGCGTCAAACAGTTCGACGGCCTTCAGACCGTCCTGCCGCGCAATTCTCGGCGACTGCCAGAAGCGCTGTACCAGATCGGTGTGTGCGGCATTGTCCAACGCCATGTGCGCGGCCAGCTGATTGGACAAACCGCCCACCTCGCGTCCGCCCATGGCGTTCGGCTGCCCGGTGATGGAAAAGGGCCCCATACCCGCGCGGCCGATGCGCCCGGTATAGAGATGGCAGTTGATGATGCTGTTGACCTTGTCGGTGCCCATGGAGAATTGATTGACACCCTGGGAAAACACCGTCACCACCCGTTCGGTGCGGGCGAACAGGCGATAGAACTCCGTCACAGACGTCTCGTCCAGACCACAACGCGCAGCGACCGCCGCAATGTCCGGTGCATCCGCACACGCGGCCGCCAATGCCGCATCCGCGCCCTCCGTCGCCCTGCTCAGAAACAGAGAATTGCCCTCACCCTGCTGCTGCAGATACACCAGCAGGCCATTGAACAGTGTCGCATCGGTGCCCGGCGCAATCGGCAAATGCAGATCGGCGATATCGCAGGTATTGGTCTTACGCGGATCGATCACGATCACGCGCAGGTCGGAGTTGTCCTTACGCGCCTTGGCGATACGCTGGAAAATCACCGGATGACACCAGGCCGTGTTTGAACCTGTGAGCACAATCAGCTTGGCCCGCTCCAGGTCCTCATAGTTGCACGGCACGGTATCGGCGCCAAAGGCGCGCTTGTGACCGGCAACGGCCGAGGACATGCACAGCCGCGAATTGGTATCGATGTTGGCGCTGCCGATAAAGCCCTTCATCAGCTTGTTGGCGACGTAATAATCTTCCGTGAGCAACTGGCCGGAGACGTAGAATGCAACCGCATCGGGGCCGTGCTCCGCGATAATGTTCTGAAAGCGCTCTGCGACATGCGAGAGTGCAGCATTCCAGTCCGTGCGCGCGCCATTGATTTCGGGATAGAGCAGCCGCCCATCGAGATCCACGGTCTCACCCAGAGCCGAACCTTTGGAACACAGGCGACCGAGATTGGCGGGGTGGGTCGGATCGCCCTTCACCGTGACCCTGCCGGTGGCATCGATAGAGGCCAGCACACC
>JBFEJM010000481.1:0-2188 GCA_041553175.1 Gammaproteobacteria bacterium
AAGCATCCATCGCGTTCAGGCCCTGCGCGGCCATCGCCTCGGTCAGTGTCACACCCTTGAGATCGCGCGCGTTGTGGATGCGCTCGGGCGTGAGCATGCCGCAGATCGCCTGCGATCCGACCATGCCGCCAAAGCGGCCTTCCTCGTCGGTGAAGGCGACGGCCTCGAGCGGATACTGCAGCGCAACACCCTGCTCCTTGAGACTGCGCAGGCATTCCAGACCGACCAGCACACCGAGCGCGCCGTCGAGATGACCGGCACCCGGCACGGTATCCAGGTGCGAACCGGTCATCACGCTGGGGCGCGTGCCGTCCCAATTCAGCCGTGCATGCATATTGGCCGCGCCGTCGGTGTACAGATCGAGACCCGCCTCGGCGATGCGTTCGGCGAACCAGCGCCGCCCTTCCATGTCGGCCTCGGTGAAGGCCATGCGGTACAGACCGTGATCCTCTTTGCGGCCGATCGCGGACAGCGCCTCGATATCGCGCTGCAGACGCTCGAAGTTGACGTGCAGGGGTTTATTATTCATGCGGGTGAGTTCCGATCGGCGCCGCGCAGGACCAGGGCCAGCGTCGCCAGGAACACCAGCGCGCCGAGCGCGAAGAAGATGACGGCGCGTTGAAGTGGATGGTGCTTGACCTGAACCGTGACGACCTCGCTCCACTGGTTGCGCCCGTCGACATCGACCTCACGCAGGCGGAAGTAATAGGTACCGTCCGACCGCCCGGTAAAGGTGGTCGCGAGATCCGGACCGGTGTAGACGACACGGGCGTCATCGAATGACGCAGTAGCCGATTCCTGCAGCTCAAAGTCGACATGGTCGGCACTGGCATCCCGGCTGAGACGCCACGATAAGCTAAAGTAGCCTGCTGTCGCGACCTCGACATCCGCCGTCAGCGAAGGTGGTGCAGGGGTGGGCGCTTCCCGGGCGGACAGGAGTCCGGAATAGATAAGCAGGGCCAGTGCCAGACGACGCTTAGTTGACGGTCGCACTGGTTACATCCCTGTTCCGCGCGAGGCGGTGGGTGAAGTTATTGGTTTTCAGCATGATGTATGCGGGTCCGTCCGAAAACGAAGACGGCCGTGCATTAGCAGTGGCCGATTATTGCACAAAACCAATTAGCGCAGAAATGTCAGCCTGAGAGTGTGGGAATAGAGAAAAAATGCGCGGCAAGCGGTCCAACCCGGGATAGAACCACCTCAGCGCCGCAGCCGCACCGCCGAAATGCCGGAGCGTCCGCCCAGGTCGCAGACACCTGTCGCATAGAGCTGCACCTCGCGATCGGTCGTCATTGCCTCCAACAGCGTGCGATACATCAGCTCACTGCCCTCGCGCCCGTAATCGGCATAGAAACCGTTCGGGTCGCGGCACCCGCTGCTGTTCTTCTCCAGCGCGACGCGCAACAGAAAACGTCCGCGCTCGGACGCTTCCAGTTCTGTTACCCGCGCCGACTCCGTCCAGCCGGCGCCGGCGGCGTGGAGTGTGGGGGACAGGAGAATGGATGCGAGTAGCGGGATGTGAATGCGGCAGTTCAAGGCGAGGCTCCTTGGCGCGGGACGGCTCATAGGAGAATTATATCCTTTGAGACAAGGCTGACCTGACTTGCTCGATAGGGGGCTTTGACCCCTTTCTACGGTTTGGCGGCGAGGTCCGCTTCAATCATTCTTTTCAGCTTGTCGCGACAATTCGTCACCTTGCACTCACTCGCGTGTACGCAGTTGAGCCGCAGATTCTTGATGACATCATCTTCCACATCCAGCATACAGACCAGCGCGATCTCTTCTTTCTCGCGCGTCGATGTGGCCTGTTCCAGTAACGTGATCGTATCGAACCCGTCGATAAAGCGCTTCTTCGCAAAGCGGGCAATATCCTGGAAATCATAATTCCCCAGACAACCGGGGTTGTGGCACGATTCGAACGTATTTTCCGCTGCTATCATCATCGAGACTTTCCTGCGCGACTACAACTGTGCCTTGAAATTAATACTCCAAGCCTGATGAATTGGACATGATATGCGTCAATTAGTTCGATACTGCGAACGCTGGGGAGGCAAGTAACTGCAGAAAGTTACGGGCAGAGAGCAATTAACTCCAGTATTCGAAACAAGTGTTTTCTAACGCTGTTTTTCTACAGCGTCTACAAAAACGAAAACCCGCACTGGGCGGGCTTTCATGATGAACACAATAC
>JBFEJM010000482.1:0-2186 GCA_041553175.1 Gammaproteobacteria bacterium
GGATCACGCTCATAGCCCTTCATGGTGTTCGGTTCGAGAATGTCGCAGCGGATGATCAGGGTGGACTCGTCCGAGAACGGGTCCATGACCGCTGTAGCGGTATCCGGCATCAGCACCATGTCGGACTCATTGATGCCCTTCCAACCGGCGATACTGGAGCCGTCGAACATTTTGCCTTCTTTAAAGAAACCGGCATCGATGGTGCTGGACGGCATGGTCACATGCTGTTCTTTGCCCTTGGTGTCGGTGAAACGAAGGTCAACGAATTTGGCACCGTTGTCCTTCAACATTTTTTGTACCTTGGCTGCTGTCATGGTCTCTCTCCACAAGGTAAGGGTTTTTTAAGTGCTGCTTCGAAGCATCCGTTGCCAGAGGCCGTGGTGCAGCGGGAAATTTTTCGTGTCCAGCTTAGAGCACGAAATATGCCATTGAAAAATTCAATATTTCTTCAATACGTTACGCTACTCTTGGCTCGCGCGCGTCCAGTATTTGCACTAATACTGTGCGCAGCGACGCCTATTTGCATTCATTTGGTGCAATCAATAATAGAACAGATTCACGTCCCCGACCTCGAGGATACGGTCGGCGCGGGACTGGAATTGCGCTTTCAGGCTATCCGCCGCCTTGCGGTCGGCAACATATTCCATGGGCAGGGTCACGTCCACATGAATCTTGCCATCCAGATAGTGCAGCGTGATGTCCTTGATTCCGTCAGCGGCCGGGATATCCTGCCAGCAGCCGCGCAAGGATGCCAGGATATCCTCCCGTAAAGGGAGCTGGTCGCACGGCGAACAGGTTTCATCGTCTTCCGGATCGATATGCACGGTGACATCCGCCACTTCCTCGATTTCAGCGATGAGGTCTTCGCGCACTTTTTCACCAATGCGGTGCCCCTCGGACACACTCAGCGTGGGATCGACCTGGATATGCACATCAACCAGCGCATCACTGCCGCTCTTACGGGTGCGCAGCATGTGGACACGCCGGACCCCGCCCACGCCGAGGATCTTCCCGCGGATCTTTTCCACCTCTTCCGCCGACAGCGCCGTATCGATCAGTTCGCGCAGGCTTGACCAGCTCAGATCCCAGGCGATCTTCGCCACCATCAGCGCGACGCCGACCGCCGCAATCGCATCCAGGTAGGGCAGTCCGGCCATGGTACCGGCAATACCGACCAGCACCACGACGGAAGATATCGCATCGGATCGACTGTGCCAGGCGTTCGCGCGCAGCAGGTTCGAACGCAGTTTGCGCGCCAGCCGCATGGTGTAGTGATAGATGAATTCCTTGGACAGGATCGATGCGACCGTCACCACCAGCGCCAGCGGCCCGGGTTGCAGTAACAGATCAGGGCTGAACAGGCGCCGCACCGCATCCCATGTTATTCCGGCCGCAACGATCAGCAGAGCGACACCCAGACCCACCGTCATGACGGTCTCGATCCGGCCGTGGCCGTAGGGATGATCTTCGTCGGCTTCTCTGTGCGAGTGCTTGGCGGCGAAAATAATCATGAAATCGGTCGCCAGATCGGACAGGGAATGAATGCCGTCCGCGACCAATGCCTGGGAATGTGCGATCAAGCCGACAAAGATCTTGGCCACACCCAGCAGAAAATCGACCGCGGATCCGATCAGAGTGACCTTACGGACTTCGCGATAGCGTTCTTGTGCCTGCAGATTGGCGGCTTGGGCAGTGCTGTTCATTGGTCACGAACGAGGGATTGGAATGTGAAAGTCGGTCCGCATCCAGCCGTTGCGGGGCGCTCAGGATACCGCGTCTCCGACTTGAACGGTAATGGTAATTTCGCGCCCTTGCTGATGGACGTCACAGACCGCGTGGCCGTTTATCCGGCACCAGGTCGGAATATCATAGAGCGCGCCCGGATCCGTACAGTGCACATGCAGGCGATCGCCCGGCTGCAGCCGCTTGACGGCGTCCTGGGTGCGAATGACCGGCAGCGGGCACAGCAGATTGCGCGCATCGAGGTCGGTATCGTTCATATGTACCAGTCCTCGTGTATGGCGTCGCTGTCCATTGGCGCGACAGTCATGACGCGGCTCACACCCCGCGTATCGGTGATTTCCACTTCGACCCGTTCCGCATTTCGTCCCTGACTGAAACGCGCAAGCAGCTGCGCCGCCAGCTCCCAATCCGCCGGCTGCACCGCGCCATCCACCAGAGCAATA
>JBFEJM010000483.1:0-2179 GCA_041553175.1 Gammaproteobacteria bacterium
ATACGAACTCGACGGTTATACTTTCGTGGCTTTACAGGGCCTGTTTTGCAAAAAAATATTTTGTCTGTGCTTTCCGTGTGTTCCGTGGCTAAAGATTGTTTTCTTGCGGTTGGATTTTATTTACCCCATGCATATAAAAGAATTCAGCGAACAGGTTCTGCACTGGTATGACCGGCATGGCCGCAAGGACCTGCCGTGGCAGCGGGACCGCACGCCCTATCGGGTCTGGGTATCCGAGGTCATGCTGCAGCAGACCCAGGTCGCGACGGTGGTTCCCTACTTTGAGCGCTTCATGGCACGCTTTCCCGATGTGGGCGCACTGGCCGACGCCGAGCTCGATGACGTGCTGCATCTGTGGTCGGGGCTGGGGTACTACGCGCGCGGCCGCAATCTGCACAAAGCCGCGCGGGTCGTGCGCGACCAACATGATGGTGAATTCCCGCGCGATGTCGAGGCGGTGCGAGCGCTGCCGGGCATCGGTCGTTCAACCGCCGGCGCGATCCTGGCCCTGGCCTGCGATCAGCGCCACGCCATTCTCGATGGCAACGTGAAACGGGTGCTGGCCCGTTTTCATGCTGTGACGGGCTGGCCCGGCGAGGCCAAGGTTCTCGAGCGGCTGTGGGAGCTGGCCGAGCGTTACACGCCGAATGCGCGGGTCACGGCCTACACCCAGGCCATGATGGATCTTGGCGCGACCCTGTGTACGCGCTCGCGGCCGGACTGCGGTGCCTGTCCGCTGCGGGCGGCCTGTCAGGCCCATCAGAGCGGCGAAGAGATCCGCTACCCGCAGCCGCGGCCACGCCGTGATCTGCCGGTGCGGTCGACCCATATGCTGCTGATCTGCAACGAGCAGGGTGATGTCCTGCTGGAGCAGCGGCCGCCCAGCGGTATCTGGGGCGGGCTGTGGAGCTTTCCCGAGGTCGAATCGAGTGATGGCGTCGCGCCCTGGTGCGAGACCCGCCTGGGCGGGACCGTGCGGGCACTGGAGCCATGGCCGTCGCTGCGCCATACCTTCAGTCATTTCCATCTGGATATTAAGCCGTTGCGCGTGGAACTCGGCGCCGGCCGGGCGTCCGGAGTGTTGGAAGGCCAGTCGACGGTCTGGTATAACACGCGGACTGTCGATCCGCGCGGGCTGGCCGCGCCGGTCAAACGCCTGCTCGACCGGCTGCAACAGCATCTGCCTGATGAAGACCCCCGCTAGGCCCGAGTGCTCGTGCTGCCTCGAGGCGGAACAGATCAAGATTTTACTTGGAGAAGAACATGTCGCGTATGGTGAATTGTGTAAAGCTGAAGAAAGAGGCCGAAGGACTGGATCGACCGACCTACCCGGGCGAACTGGGCAAGCGGATTTTCGAAAATGTTTCCAAGGAGGCCTGGGCCGCCTGGGTCAAGCAGCAGACCATGCTGATCAATGAGTACCGGCTGTCACCGGTCGACCCCAAGGCGCGCAAGTTCCTGGAAGAGCAGATGGACAAGTTTTTCTTCGGCGAAGGCAGCGTGACGCCGCCGGACTTCAAGCCACAGTGAACACGGCGTTAGCCACGGAAAGCACGGAAAGCACAGACGAGATAATTTAGAAGAACCATATTGGCCACGGATCCGCTGTTCTGAATCATCTGTATGCATTTTTACGATTGATTTACGTCGGTCTTGTCCGTGTTTTCCGTGGCTGAAATTATTTGATTACAACAGGGGTTCATAAGATGCGCGGTATCATTCTGGCTGGGGGGTCGGGCACGCGTTTGTACCCGCTGACCCAGGTCGTGAGCAAACAGCTCATGCCGGTGTATGACAAGCCGCTGATCTATTATCCGCTGGCGACACTGATGCTGGCCGGCATCCGCGATGTGCTGGTGATATCGACCCCGCATGACTTACCGCATTTCCAGCGCCTGCTGGCCGACGGCAGCCATTTCGGATTGAACATTCAATATGCCGAGCAGCCGACGCCCGGTGGCCTGGCGCAGGCCTTCCTGATCGGCGAACACTTCGTTGCCGGCCAGCCCCTTCCGGCCATTCGCTCCATCCACAAGCGCTGATCCTCGCTTTGGAATACCCAGTTACGCCCCCCCCAGCACTGGTCCTTTTCGGATTTCATGGGCTGGCGCATCGCGGCTGGACAGTTTTTTGCCAGCCACTCTCGAGTCTCCTTTCTGAATACTTCGAGGTCGTTCAC
>JBFEJM010000484.1:0-2141 GCA_041553175.1 Gammaproteobacteria bacterium
ACAGAAGGTAGAGCCGTTTTGCTCAGTACGGTCGGCAAATTTAATTTGCTGTCGATCAGTCTGGCCTGAACGCTGATTCTGTCGCTCCAGCTGAGTGAGCCGGAAACGCGCGCGTGGCTGTCTAGCGCCTTGATGTCGGCATCTGCTATCGATATCGTTGACTGGGAGTATCGCCCGTGTGTATCAATGTGATCTACCCGAAATGGCTCCACAGTTGGTAAATCGATATCGTAGGCGTGTAGATGAAAATCAATGCCGTCTATATCGGGTAAAAGTCGCAACTTTAGGTGGCCATCATTCCGCAAAATATCGACGGAGTCCGGCCGTATACCTTGTTTCCAAAAAAATGTTGCGCTGAATGGACCAAGACTGGTGCCATCGATGGTTTCCCAGGTGAGGTCGTTGATTCGTGCGCGCGAGAGGTGCAAGGGGAGTTGGAATTGCTCAAAACTGCCTGAGTTCGCCGGTAATATGCTCTGGAGACGGCGGATACGTGCCTCGCTTAGCTGTAGTCCCGTAATTTCGAGCCGTGTAACAGAAATATCTCCTTTGATTAGGGCACGGATCGACAGCGAGGTATGCATGCGATTGATGTGGATGTGTTGATCTGGAGCTGCATCCAGCTCGATCAGGGAATTCTGCAGAGTGACTGCAGGATGCGGAAGAAGCCGAAAAGTAAGTTTCTCGATACTGACGGGTTTTCCAAGTGCAGTAGAGAGCTGGTCAGTGAGCGTATCGCGTAGCGAGTCGTTATTTACAAGCAAGGGCGCAGCGGCCAGCAGGCTTGCTAATCCCGTCACACAGATCGCGATCCCCAGCTTTACCGATCTGCGCATTGACTTAAACCTCTGCGATCAGTCAGAGGCGCATGCCGGAACGAGGCTGGCTATGCACCGTGATAGACTGCAACGGAACCATCCTCGACGTCGCAGTTTAGACGGTTATCCTTCGAGAACTTGCATTTGAGGCTATGCGGTTCGAGCCATCCGGTTCTTATGATATTGCCGGGTTCAAACGTAGTATCCTCTTTTCCTTCGGCAGCCGACTGTAGCACTAACTCACGGTAAACAATCTTGAATTCGCCGTTCGACTTGAAGTCGCGGAGAATGGACTTTACGCGATAGCGCTCCTGGGGAAGGTCTTTGCGCGCCAGTTCCGTCGTGTAGCAAACGATTTCGTCAGATGAAGACTTGCAGTTACTGATCTTGGACGGCAGGTACTTCGCGGGTGTATTTTCGGATTGCCACAAATATTTGAGCAGATTACCGCGCGGATCCTGTCGTTCCTCTTCGCGGGCGGCAGCTGCTCTAGCGGCGGCGCGTTTCATCGATTCTTCTACGGCAGCAGCCTGTTGCGCTTCGGCCAATCGGCGTGTTTCGGCCAATTCAAGTTCGCGCTTTTTTTCCTCGGCTATACGATCGTCTAGTTCTTTTATTCCTTTGGCGGCGAGCGTGAAGCCTGATGCCTGAGCCTTGGAATACCATTCACGCGCTTTTGCATAATCCTGCTGAACACCACTGCCGCTGGCATACATATCGCCCAGATAATACTGGGCTGGGCCATAGTCGCTGGCGGCAGCCTTTGTAAACCATTCAAGGGCTGCTTTATTGTCGGTGTTTTCAGCCATATCCACGTAATACAAATGGCCGAGTTTGTACTGCGCCTTGATATGCCCTTTGCTGGCTGCACGACTCAACCAGACCTGTGCCCGGCCCAGGTCAGTTAATGTGCCTGTTCCAGTCAGGTACATATTTCCAAGACTGTATTGTGCTTCGATGTCGCCGGATTCGGCCAAGGCGCTGATTTTAGCGAGACGGCGTTCGTTGTCTTCCATGCGGGCAAGAGCATTAGTTGCGCGTTCATAGCCTTGTGCAGCGGATTTCCGGTACCAGTCGGCGGCGACAGCCCGATCGATTTCCACACCACGACCGTTTTCATACATTGCGCCAATTTCGAATTGCGCTTCGGGTGCGCCCAGCCTGGCCTGGTGCATGCGTTCCTTGAAAATGCTGGTCCAGAGATCGGCACCAGATGACGCTGCTGTGGCTAAGGTAAACGCGATAGCGAGTAAAAAAGTAGCCAGTTTCATCCCTTACTACTCCCTAGTATAAACACGGGTTTCCAGATCCGGAAACCAATCA
>JBFEJM010000485.1:0-2131 GCA_041553175.1 Gammaproteobacteria bacterium
ATCCCGAAGCGGTGCGCGCCGTGATGACTAAATATTTCGAGCAATGGAGTACCAAGCCGGCGTTGCATTGAGCGCGCCCGCGATTCGAATAATGAAATTCCTCTTCGACTTCTTCCCCATCCTGCTGTTCTTCGGCGTTTACCAGTTCTACGGTATCTACGCAGCCACCGCTGCCATCATGGTCGCGACCGTGGTGCAGATCAGCCTGTTCTGGCTGCGTTTCCGGCGCGTGGAAAAAATGCATCTGTGGATGCTCGGTATCGTCATGGTCGCGGGCGGCGCCACATT
Organism: Gammaproteobacteria bacterium; assembly: GCA_041553175.1. Classification (GTDB taxonomy): domain Bacteria; phylum Pseudomonadota; class Gammaproteobacteria; order Thiohalobacterales; family Thiohalobacteraceae; genus JAHJQQ01. Next base: position 289 of record JBFEJM010000485.1, read on the forward strand.
GTTCTTCCAGAATCCGTTGTTCATCAAATGGAAGCCGACCATCGCCTACTGGCTGTTCGCCCTGATCCTGTTCGGCAGCCATTTCATAGGTGACAGATCGCTGATCGAGCGCATGCTGGGGCATGTCATGCAGACCAGTCAGCGGGTCTGGCACTCGATGAATTTCTCCTGGGGCCTGTTCTTCCTGGCCATGGGTGTCGTCAACCTCTATGTCGCCTACAACTACCCGGAAGACATCTGGGTGAAATTCAAATTGATCAGCGTATTCGCGCCCATGGTGTTTGCCGTCGGACAGATGCTGGTGGCCTATCGCTTCCTCGAAGAAAAACCCAGCACGGAACAGAAATCCTGATGCTTTACGCCATTATCAGTCGCGATGTCGAAAACAGTCTGCAACAACGGTTGGCGGCACGCCCTGCCCATCTGGCCCGACTGGAAGCGCTGCGCGACGCCGGACGCCTGATACTGGCCGGCCCGCACCCCGCCATCGACAGCAATGATCCCGGACCGGCCGGTTTCAGCGGCAGTCTGGTGGTGGCCGAATTCGATTCGCTGGAGAGTGCACGGACCTGGGCGGACGCAGACCCCTATCTGGCCGCCGGTGTCTATGCCGAGGTCATCGTCAAACCCTTCAAGAAGGTATTGCCCTGATGAGTGAAGACCGTGTCGCCATGATCCGCGAGCGGCTGAACGCCGCGTTCGCGCCAACGCAATTGGAGATCGAGGATGACTCCGCCAAACACGCCGGTCATGCCGGCGCCCGAGGCGGTGGCGGCCACTTCAATGTGCAGATCGTCTCAGCCATGTTTTCCGGCAAATCCCTGGTCGAGCGCCATCGCATGGTGTATGCCGCCATGGGCGATGCCATGCAGAACGAGATCCATGCCCTCAGTATCCAGGCCAGGGCACCGAATGAAGCCTGAATTTCACGCCCGGACAGCGGGCGCGTTTGTCTACCCACCACAAAGGAATGCAATCATGAAAATGAAAATGGTCACTTCCCTGCTGCCAGCGCTGTTGCTGGGGTTGAGCACCCCGCTGCTGGCAGCCGACGCAGGCAAAGATGACGTTGTCGCAACGGTCAATGGCAACCCGGTGAGCCGCGAAATGCTTGAAGTGTACACTCAGCAGCGCACGCGCAACCCGAACTCCCCGCCTCCTGCCGATCATGACGCGGCGTTACAGGAACTCATCAATATCGAACTGGTGTACCGCGATGCGGAGAAACAGGGTATCGACAAACGCCCGAACGTCATCAGTCAGCTGGACTGGCAGCGCCGCAGTCTGCTGGTAGGACTGGGCATGCGCGAATATGTCGCCGCTCACCCCGTCAGCGAAGCGGAAATCAAGAAGGCCTATGACGAGCAGGTCAAAAAGCATGATGGCAAGGAGTTCCATGCCCGACACATCCTGGTGGAGACCGAAGACGAAGCCAAGGCCATCATCAAGGAACTCAAGAACAAAGCTGACTTTGCCGAGCTGGCGAAAGCGAAATCAACCGGGCCGACCGGCAAACAGGGCGGTGATCTGGGCTGGTTCGGTGCCGGTCAGATGGTGAAGCCGTTCGCGGACGCCGTTGCCGGCATGAAGAAAGGCGCGATCAGCAAGACGCCCGTGCAGACCCAGTTCGGCTGGCATGTCATCAAGCTCGAGGATACGCGCGACGTCCCGCCTCCGACCTTGGACGATATGAAGGAACAGCTGGCGATGCTGCTGCAGAATCAGCGCGTCGAGCAATATATTGCGGAATTACGTAAAGGCGCCAAGATCGACATCAAGAAATAACGTTCAATCGCCGGAGCGGGGCTTCGGCGCGTGATCTCGGTTGGGGCTGACGGTGGCA
>JBFEJM010000486.1:0-2128 GCA_041553175.1 Gammaproteobacteria bacterium
CCGGAGCATGCCACTCCGCGTGGCGGGACAGGTCTTAGAAAAAGCGTCCCGCGCTCGCGATCACTGTCACCGCCAGGCCCAGGATCAGATTGATGCCGATGATGCGGCGGATCTGCGCCAACTGGCCGCCGGCCTCGGGAAAGTCGCCGATGGTGACGGCACGGCGCATACGCTGATACGGCGCGAAATACACGTGCATGAACATCAGCATCATGACCCATCCCAGTCCCTGCATCAGATGAACATGCATTCCGACCTGCCCCATGCCGCCGAACACAGCGAACACCATGGCATAGCCCGTCACCAGCAGGACAATCACCGCGATCCAGACCCAGGGGAAAAAGCGGGCGAAGGTGTGAGTCCATAATGGCAGCCGCTGTGGCGGGTCCAGCAGGGTGGCGGCGACCGGGCGCAAGGCCATGTAGGCGAAAAACATTCCGCCGACCCAGACCACGGTGGCCAGCAGGTGCAAGGCGATCAGGAGGGGCATCGTTTGGCTCATGGGGTGTTCCTGTGGTTGCTATCGATGGCGCGTCGCCGGCGTGACGAACGCTCAGGGCTTGTCGGACGTGACCAGCTGTTCCAGCCAGCTTCGCACAATACGCACGAGCTCGTCTTCCAGCCCGACGAAGAAATGATCGGCGCCCTCGACTTCGGTCTGCCGATAGCCGCTGTGGTCGGCCTTGCGGGCCGCGGCCTTGCGCGCCTTGGTCGAGGCCAGGACGGTATCCAGGTCGCGGCTGCCATAAAGATCCAGCATCGGCAGCTTGAGTTTGGCGGTCTGTGCCGTGCTGTCGAGTTGCGGATCGAGATCGCTGCCGCTCATGCCGATCACCACGAGCCCCGCCAGATCGCTGTATCCCGCCTCGGCCAAGCTGGCGGTGGCCATGGTGGCGCCCAGACTGTGGGCGATGATCACGACCGGCTCGATCTCTTTGGATTTGAGGAAGGCCTGGGCCGCCTTGATGCGCGGCAGCGCCTCCTTGATCAGCGGAATATAGTCTTTCACCTCCGCCTCGTTGGGCAGAATCGGCATCTGGATCGAGAGGGTGGCCCAGCCGTAATTCGGCAGCTCGGTGCGCAGGGGGTAGATCACGTCCTGCCAGTTGGGGTGCACGCCGATGCCGTGCAGGATGATGGCCCCGCCCTTGGCGTCGCCGGTCTGATCCTCGGTGAAAATGCCGAGGAATTTCTGACCGTCGGCCTCCAGCCATTCCGCGTCACCCACCAGGAGCGAATCGACGATCTGATCGGCCCAGCGTTTCTCCTTCTCGGTATCCGAGCTGTAGGCTCCACCGGCCGAGACCAGTGCGGACAAAAAAACAAGCACGCTCAAGAGTTTTCGCGACATGACAGTGATCTCCTCGGTTGCTGTGGTCGTACTGGTTGAGCGGCGGGGACGGGGCCATCGGCCCAAATGGCTGAAAATCCCACCGCAATACGGTACATTGCGCAACTTTACTCGCTCGGACGAGTCCCCAGCAACGCCCACCGGCAACATTATTTGGAGAGCAAGACCATGGCGGATTACAAGATTGCCCCTTCCATCCTCTCGGCGGATTTCGCGCGTCTGGGCGAAGAAGTCGACAATGTTCTGGCGGCCGGCGCCGACATCGTGCACTTCGACGTCATGGACAACCATTATGTACCGAACCTCACCATCGGGCCGCTGGTCTGCGATGCCCTGCGCAAGCATGGCGTCAAGGCCGAGATCGACGTGCATCTCATGGTCAAGCCGGTCGACCGTATCATTCCCGATTTCGCCAAGGCCGGTGCCAGCTACATCACCTTCCATCCGGAGGCCTCCGACCACATCGATCGCACCCTGCAGCTGATCAAGGCCGAAGGCTGCAAGTCCGGCCTGGTGTTCAACCCGGCCACCCCGCTGGACTACCTGAAATATGTCATGGACAAGGTCGACATGGTGCTGCTGATGTCGGTCAACCCCGGCTTTGGCGGCCAGAGCTTCATCCCGGCCACGCTGGACAAGCTGAAAGAGGCACGCAAGCTGATCGATGCATCCGGCCGCAAGATCCGCCTGGAGATCGACGGTGGTGTTAAGGTCGACAATATCCGCGAAATCGCCGCTGCGGGCGCCGATACTTTTGTCGCCGGTTCGGCCATCTTC
>JBFEJM010000487.1:0-2128 GCA_041553175.1 Gammaproteobacteria bacterium
AGCTGTGTTTACGGCGCGTACCGTTTCGACCGCATGGATTCCCGCAATCGACCCGGTCTCGCTGAGGCGTATTCTCAATTTGTTCGAGTCAAACTCGATTGGCCTGACGGCTTGATCAAGGTCAACGCCTGTTTCCAGGCTTTCGGATAACGTTCCACGACGTTTTCCAGAGGCCGTTCCATCGCGTCCCATGCGATTGGGGTTATGGGATTCCCGGGCAAGCCGAGCTTTCTATGGACCAGAGTGCCGCTATACACCTTAGGATCAGCCTGAAGACACTGGATGACTTCTGCATTCGTGTACGCGATCGGGCGCGTAATGCGAGCGACGCCCTGCAGTCGCTGAGTGCGGTGCAGAGTTTCATCAGTCAGGCGGCGCCGGCTGCGGCGGGCGATGTTCAGTCGAAACCGCTGCGCGAGTGTCTCGACCGGCACCTGGATGCCGTCCGCGAGAATTTGCTGCGCAGCCATGCGGCCATACTGTGGGATGCCATACAGCAGCATCGAATTGAACCGATCGCGGACAGTTATACCCGATTGTCTCGCAGCGGTTTCCGGCAGGCTGTTGCATGGGCTATCCAGCCAACCACCGAAGCCGAGCGGCAGGCGGGTGAAGCCTGGGTGCGGGCCTGGCTCGCGGATGTCACCGGGCGGGCCAAGGGAGCCTATCCCGATGCATTGGATTTCGCTGCGGCCGGTGTCGAGCCGGCGGCATTCATGGCCGCGTCCGATCTTTATGCCATGCTTGAAATACGCTGATAGGGCGTGCTCGATGTCACTGCGATCCAGCGGCCACCGGATGGGACGTTTTCGGCATCACGAATGGGCATACGTTCATGAACGCTATTGTGCGACGCTTCATCAAGACGGCCCTCGTTTTCCTCGTGCTGGGTCTGCTGGTAGGCGCAGTCATGTTGGTCAGGCGGGAGCTGTTCGGCGCCTGGCCGCAACATTATGTTGTCTCGGCCCATACTCACGCGCTCTTCGTCGGCTTCGTGATGTTCATGATTCTGGGTGTCGCGCTGTGGCTGTTTCCAAAACCGCTGCAGGGCGATACGCATTTTCGGCCGCAGCTGATCGAATGGGTTTACGGGTTGTTGCTTGCAGGTACACTGGGCCGCTTCATCGGTGAGCTGGTACGATCATTTACTGATACACCTGCCTTGGGCGGGCTGATTGTGCTCGCTGGTATTGCCCAGGTGTCCGGTCTGCTGCTCTATGTCTGGACCATGTGGCAGCGCATCCGTCCAAGTGCGCGCCTGCTGCGCCTGGGACAGGAGAAGGAAGAGGGGCTGGACTGAGTCCGATATTTCAAACCGGACGCCACCGGCTATTCACTATGTCGAGCTGTATGAATTTGCTGCTCCGTTAAAAGGGCATCCTTTTCTTTCCTGACGACAGGGTGGTAACAGTCAACCGGCTGCCGTCCGGCACGTGCGATGCAGGCATTGCAGAATACGCATTGCGGGCCCGTGACACCTGTTTTCAGGTGCTGAAACAGATACGGATCGGCAATCATCGAACGGGCGCAGGAGACTGCGTCGCAAAGCCCGTCCCGAATGGATGCCGCCATACTTTCCCGCGAGTGAAAGCCGCCGACACAGATGACCGGTATCGAAAGCGCGGCTCTGAATCGGCGGGCATATTTCAGATTGAAGCCTTCGGAATGCGGCCAGAGCAGGTTGCATGCGAATGCAACTGCCGGCCATAGCCAGGTGAATATGAATCGCTGTGGCCAGGGCAGTTGATCGCCGGTACCGTCCCGCATCAGTCCGCGGAAGAACCGCCAGAACTTCCCGCGGATGACGTGAAAGCCCGATTCGTAATGCCCGATCGAGATTTCCACTGCATCGATACCTTCCCTTTCCATGGCGCGTGCAATATCGATCAGCTCGTCTGTTTGCAGACCGCTTCTCAATGGCAGTGCATCGGTGCCATTCAGTTTCAGAATGATCAGAAAGTCTTCGCCGACGCGTGCGCGCATAGCCCGGTAGATCTGAATCAGCAGTCGCATACGGTTTTCCAGTGAACCGCCATACTCATCAGTCCTACAGTTGGTGTACGGCGTCAGAAACTGATTGATCAGATAGCCGTGGGCCGCATGTATCTGCACACCATCAAAGCCGGCC
>JBFEJM010000488.1:0-2120 GCA_041553175.1 Gammaproteobacteria bacterium
GGACAGGCATCGGCATCGACCCAGATCTGCATTGTTGGCCTTGTTGGTTGGGTGGAAACGACTTTTACCGCAAAAGACGCGAAGGAAAAATATAGTTTGCCACGGAAAACACGGACAGGGCCCATGGCTGCAAGTGGACTGGTCGATGTAGGGTGCAATAGCGAGGCGTATTGCACCGGATGTTTTCACGCCATTCGGCGCATTACGGCCTGCGGCCCAATGCGCGCTACATTGGTATCGATTTTCTTCGCGCGCCTTTAGTCCTTTGCGGTAAAAGTTCTCACTTGTCTTTCAATAAATCCTTCAGCGCCGCAAACGGATTATGCGTCGCCGTCGTCTGCGCGCTGCCGTTCTGCGCAGACGTTTTGATGCCTGCTGCTTCCAGTTGCCGCTGATGTTCATTGTCGTGGCAGTACAGACAGAGTAATTCCCAGTTGCTGCCATCGAGCGGATTGTTGTCGTGATTATGGTCGCGATGATGGACCGTGAGTTCAGACAGATTGGTGCGCGTGAATTCGCGTCCGCAGCGCCCGCAGATCCAGGGGTAGAGCTTCAGTGCACGTTCGCGGTAATCCTTCTCGCGCTGATCACGGTAGCGATGGGCATCAGCCACGATCTGGTCGAGTTTATTGCTGTCGGGAGATTTTGTGGCCATGGTAGCGGGACTGGTTTTTGGTTGACGTTGTTCCGGGGCGGTAGGCCCGGTGCCCATACTACGAAGAAAGCCGAAACAGGTACATGACCGGCCGTTCCGCTGTCTGGCCCTGGTTGCAGCCCAAACCCCTCGCGTCAGTATTGCTGATTTACATAATATATATAAAACAATCAGTTAAAAAAATTCTTCATCTGGCCAACCGCGTAATCCTTCGGCAACATCCCACATTGCAAGAATATTAGTGAGTGCTAATATTGATACAGGTGCTGAATTGCATGGCGTCTGCCGCCGGCGATCCACTGACAGGTCGAACCGGTGGGGCTGGCGGACATCCTTTGCAGGGGATGAAGTGCGGCTGAGGCCTGGGGAGACCCGATCCTGCCGCTTCATCGAAACGGAGGGCCGGATGAGGCGAGAGACCTACAAAACCATGGTTGCCGCGGTGTCGACCCGGGTGCAGGAGATCATGCCCTGGGATCTGGTCAACGACGCCGAGCCGGACACGAGACCGCTGTTGCTCGATATCCGTTGTCCACACGAATTCTCGGCTGCCCACATTGCAGATTCCATCAACGTTCCGCGCGGGCTGCTCGAAATGGCGGTCGACTATGGCTATGAGGAAACCGTGCCGGAACTGGTCGAGGCGCGCAGGCGCCAGGTCGTCGTCATCTGCCGTTCCGGCTATCGCAGTGTTCTGGCGGCGCATACGTTGCAGTGCATGGGGTATACCGACGTCGTATCACTGCGCACCGGCCTGCGCGGCTGGAACGACTACGAGCAGCCCCTGTATGACGACGCCGGCACGCAGCTGGATCCGGATATTGTCGATGACATGTTTTCGGCACTGATACCGGAAGAGAAGTTGGGACCACGAGCGGCGTAGTGCCGGCCGGGTCATCAGTCGCACGGACGTGTGGCCGGAATCATATTCCCGTCACTGTGTGCCGGCCGTCTTGCCGTCTTCGATCAGTTTGCGCAACAGCTCCACCACTTCCGGGTGTTCGAAGTCGCGCCCGCCGACGGCGCGGTAGACGATTCGGCCCTGGCTGTCGATGATGAACGTGGTCGGCAGGCCTTTGACATCGAAGGCCTCGGCGGCGGTACCGCTGCTGTCGAACAGGATCGGAAAACTCGGGAACATCGGCAGCTGCCCCATGAAGGCGAAGACGTGATCGACGTCCTCCCATTCGTTGACAGCGAGAACGATCAGACCATCGTCCTTGAGTGTTTTATACACGGCGTCCATGGACGGCATTTCGCGGCGGCAGGGCGGGCACCAGGTGGCCCAGAAGTTCAACATCACGACCCGACCGCGATAATCCTTCAGCGCATGGGTTTCCTCGTCCATATCCTGCAATTCAAACGCCGGCGCGACAAGCGGTGGATCGATTGCCTGCAACTGGTGGCCGAGCGCGGGTTGCGGAACCTCGGCCGCCGCGATACCGGCGCCGCTGAACAGCCAGCA
>JBFEJM010000489.1:0-2104 GCA_041553175.1 Gammaproteobacteria bacterium
CCGCGAACCTGCGCCATCACCTCTTCAGCGAAGTTCTCGCTCTTCTTCTCGATACCTTCACCCAGTTCCAGACGCTGGAACCCAAGCACCTGGGCGCCGGCCTTGTCGACCAACTTGCCGACCGTGGTATCCGGGTCCTTCACGAAGGGCTGCCCCAGCAGGGTCACTTCACCCATGAACTTCTTGATCCGACCATCAACCATTTTGGCGATGATGTCGGCCGGCTTGCCGCTCTGCTCCGCCTGTGCGGCAAAGATCTCGCGTTCCTTCTGAATCAGTTCCGGCTCGACCTCGGCTTCGGACACGCAGACCGGCCGGCTGGCGGCGATATGCATGGCGATATCCTTGGCCAGATCGACACTGCCGCCTTTCATTTCGACCAGAACGCCGATGCGGGTGCCGTGCAGATAGGCACCCAGCGTGCCATTGGTCTCGACCAGCGAGAAACGGCGCACCGCGATGTTCTCACCGATCTTGGCGATCAGTTCCTTACGGCCGTCCTCGACACTGCCGGCACCTTCGCCCAGAGGCATGTCCATCAGCGCTTCCAGCGACGTCGGCGCATTGGCCAGTACGCGCTGCGCAACCTTGTTGGCGAAGTCCTGGAACTCTTCTTTCTTGGCCACAAAGTCAGTTTCGCAATTGACTTCCACAACGGCCGCACGCTGACCGTCGGCGGTGGTCTCGATAACGATCAGACCTTCCGCCGCCACACGCCCGGCCTTTTTGTCGGCCTTGGCCAGACCGGCCTTCCGCAGTGTTTCGACCGCTGTTTCCATATCGCCGTTGGCGTCGACCAACGCCTTTTTGCATTCCATCATGCCCGAGCCGGTGCGCTCGCGCAGTTCCTTAACCTGTGCCGCTGAAATAGCCATGGATCTTACCCCTTGGAACTTACTGCTGAATTCGGAACTCCCGACCGTTGTTCAGAGCGCATTGATAACGCATCGATGCGGAACCAGGCGGTCGCGCGGGAGTGTTAACTGGTCAAGCGACTGCGGGAGCGAATCCGATATCCGCTCCCGCAGATGCAGCCGGGAATCACTCCCCTGCCGAGTCCTCTTCCGCCTGAGCCGCTGCGCGCCCGCGCGACTTGACCACGGTTGCGCGCTTGTCCTTGTCGCCGGCACGTCCCCGCGGCTTGCGGGCGGGTTTGTCGGCTGAGGCACCTGCATCGTCGAGTTCGACGAACTCGTCATTGCCCTCGGGCAGCTGCACGGCGGTTGCCTTGCTGTCCAGAATGGCGTCGGCCACGCCGCTCAGATACAACTGGATGGCACGAATGGCGTCGTCATTGCCGGGGATCACATAATCCACGCCGACGGCGGAGTTGTTTGTGTCGACCACACCAACTACCGGAATACCGAGCTTGATCGCTTCATTGACTGCAATCTTCTCGTGACCGACATCGATCACGAACAGCGCGTCGGGCAAATGGGTCATGTCTTTGATGCCGCCCAGACTGCGATCGAGCTTTTCCATTTCGCGTGTGCGCATCAGCGCTTCTTTCTTGCTGAGGCGATCGAGGCTGCCATCCTGAGTCATGGCCTCCAGCTCTTTCAGGCGGCGGATGGACTGACGCACGGTCTTGTAGTTGGTGAGCATGCCGCCCAGCCAGCGGTAATTGACGTAGGGCTGGCCGCAGCGGGACGCTTCCTGGCCGACCGCTTCGCGCGCTGCACGCTTGGTACCGACGAACAGAATGCGACCGCGCTTGGCCGCGACACTGCTGAGGAAATTGACTGCGTCGTTGTAGAGCGGCAGTGTCTTTTCCAGATTGATGATGTGGATCTTGCTGCGTTCGCCGAAGATGAATGGGGCCATCTTCGGATTCCAGAAACGGGTCTGATGACCGAAATGCACGCCAGCTTCAAGCATCTGGCGCATGGTGACGTTCGCCATGAATAAACTCCAAATTGTAAGGGTTAGGCCTCCATGCGTCCCGTGTGACAACCCCGGCCTGAACCGGGGCACCCAGCCACACTGTAATGACGCATGTGTGAATTTGCGGCCGGGCAAAACTGCCCGTGCCGCTTAACAAGCGCGCCTTTATACCATAAACTGGCCCCCGCAACAATTCCGTTCGCCGCTCTCTTCCCATAAC
>JBFEJM010000490.1:0-2097 GCA_041553175.1 Gammaproteobacteria bacterium
CTTTCGTTCAACACCAGAATGCCGCCGCGCCTTGCCTGAAAGGGATAATCGCCGCCCAGGTATTCATCGCTGCAGTTGCCGCTGATACCCAGGCTGACGTACACGCGCCCATCCGGACCGATGGCAACGGAGCGACTGCTGTGACCGCCCCCGCCCGGCAATTCGGCCAGACGCCGTACCTTGTCGCGGGCGATTGTCGCCTCACCCAATCGATAGGGCGCGCGATACAGGCCGTCGGTCTGGGCGATCAGCAATTCGTTTTCGCGCACGGCCACGCTGTGCGGGTAACCGTTCAGCGTGACCAGAATCTCAGGTCTGGTATAGGGCGGAGGCAGTCGATAGATCGCTCCGGACTTGGATCCGAGCAGCAGATCTCCATTGGCCGCAAAGGTCATCAGGCGCGGCCCCTCCAACGCATCTGTCAACAGCTCAAGCCGATAGCCTTGCGGCACCTGCGCTACCACCTCTTCGCCTGCCGCGGTCAGGTGCTGGGTCACATAGCGAAGTGGCGCCGGATCATCCGCCTGGGCGGAACCGGCATATCCGAGCGACAGCACTGCAACGCAAAGGCAGACATTTTCGATAACCCGTACACGCATACGCACCTCGGGAATGATTCCGTACAACAGACGCCGCTAGCGGGCGCACCGCTCGTACAAGACGATAACCGCACCGGGGGAACCCGTGCAATCCGCTGCGAATCCGCCTAAAACAGGTCCATATCAGGATCAATCTCAGGAAAGGCAGGAAAGGCCGGCGATCACCGGCCTTGGCCGACTGACAGACTGTGATTTTCAGGGGAATAATCGGGGGAATAATCGCCGCTTTGGGACAGATACTTCATCCGCCCCCTATGGCTTGATATGGGTCTTACACAACTATTTGATCATGCCGACGTCTGATGATCATCGTGCCGGCAGTGCCGACGCAGACAACACAACATGTAACCCAGCAATGCGCCGCCGACAACAACAAACGCGGCGAACGAAAACCAGCGCACGGTAACCTCAACCGCGCCGGAAGCCGATAGCGTAAGCCAGGTCAGAAATGCCGCGAAACTCGCGACCAACAACACAATCGCATAAGGCCATATTTTCTTATTACATTCCGAGCAGAGTCCCATTGCACATCCTTCTGCAAATCCCGCCAAACTCGATACCTTTATAAAAGGTCTGCTCGCGAGTGTCCATTGACCTACATCACTTCCGAATGCGAATGTGAAAGACGGATTCTGAGTTGCGCTTTATGACGACGCGCAGGCGCACTGGTCGCGCAGCAGGAAACGTGTTTTTTCTTCAGCTGGACAGACTGCATTCATGTGCGCGCGAAGCGCATGGTGCCGCAACCGTTTCAGTCAAGTGTTCAATGCTTCAACACTGACATCCATCACAGTTCATGGAAACGAACGCCAGAGCGTCTCGGAGTGCGGATCAAACAGGAAAAGAAAAGCGTGCGTTCGGGACATGGAATTGTCCATGCCGTTAACGCACAGGGCTCGATTTCAGGAATGCGACACGACACCGCACGGCACTGTCGCACCGGCGGCAGGATTCATGCGATCGACAGCAACTGCCGGCTTAGAGTATTTCGCGGATAAACCAGAGATAGGCAATCCAGCCGATAACGCCGATCGCGGCGATATGATTAAGGCGGATGAAGGCGCGGGAACGCCGGCTCAGAAGTTTCTGGTCGTTGTGATGAAATGACAGCATGTTGAATACCTGACACTGAAAATGAATCCTGGTCTGGTAAAGCAACCACCATGCCAACGCACGCTGGAGCTGGCAGATCTAATTCACGTGACTGTTTTTGCGGGAATTCCTTTATAACTGCGGGACGGCGGGGTTGGCCAGCAGGGTATCGATGTCAATTATTCGTCGATTGTCGGCTGTTCAGGCGACCGAACATAAAAAAGGGGCGGATTGCCGTCCGCCCCCGGTTGCAGCTGCAAACCTGATCAAACCGTTCAGCCGCCGCGATCATCGTCGGCCGAGGGCGGATTCGGCAGATGCCCGTACGGATGGTTGAGCGGCATATTCTGATAGGCCTTGCGACTGCTTTCCGATTCGAAGTAGATGGTCAGGTTGCCGTCCACGA
>JBFEJM010000491.1:0-2097 GCA_041553175.1 Gammaproteobacteria bacterium
CCCTGCCGGCGATGCTGAAGCGCAAGTATCACCTCACCATCGCCTGCGGTTCGATTCTCGCCGGCGGGACCCTGGGCATATTGATACCGCCCTCCATCCTCGCGATCCTGTTCGCCGTGATCGCTCAGCAATCGGTGGGTGAGCTGTTTATCGGTGCCGTGATTCCCGGATTGCTGCTATCGGCACTCTATATCACCTATGTGACGGTGCGTACCCATATCAATCCCGAGCTGGGTCCGGCGCTGCCGCTGGAAGAGCGGGTGAGCACGCGCGAGAAGTTCCGTCTGCTGACAAACATGATCGCGCCCATCATGCTGGTGACGCTGGTGCTGGGCATCATCTTCGCCGGCATCGCGACACCGGTCGAGGCGGCGGGTGTCGGTACCTTCGGGGCGGTGGTGGTTTCCGCGCTGCATCGCAAGTTGACCTGGATGAATGTCCGCGCTGCGGCATTGACGACCCTGCGTGTGACCGGGATGGTGTTGTGGATCATCTTCGGCGCGACCCTGTTCGTCGGTTTCTACGTAGTCAACGGCGGGCAGCAGTTCGTCAATGACACATTGCTGGCGACCGGGCTCGGACCCTACGGCATCATGCTTATCATGATGGTGATACTGATCGTGCTCGGCATGTTCCTGGACTGGGTGGGTATTCTGCTGCTGGCGGTCCCGATCTTCGTGCCGCTGATGAAGACCATGACCTTCGATGGATTGTTCGGCCTGCCCGGCGTCGCACCGCAAGACCTGGCGTTGTGGTTCGGCGTTGTATACATGGTCAATATGCAGATGTCGTTTCTGAGTCCACCCTTCGGTTATGCGCTTTTCTATTTGAAAAGTGTGGCACCACCCGAGGTGACCATGGCACAGATCTACTGGTCCTCGATTCCGTTCCTTATGCTGCAGGCGACCGGTCTCGCCTTGTGTATCGTGTTTCCGGAAATCGTGTTGTGGTTGCCGCGTCTGGTGTACGGCTAGAATCGAATAGAGTATCGGCACGAAGTGCCATGTCCTTCCCTGCGGGGCGTCATACGGAGGTTTCCGCCATGACAGAACGCGTTACGCTTGCCGGCCTTGCAATTGCCAAACCCATGTATGATCTCGTGCATGATGAGATCTGCCCCGGTACCGGGATCGATGCCGATCACGTCTGGCGTGCCTTCGCCGACATCCTGCGCGATCTGATGCCGAAAAACCATGCACTCCTGGCGCGGCGGGATGCAATGCAGGCACAGATCGACCGCTGGCATCGCGAACACAAGGATGCTGCATTTGATCTCGCGGCATACAAGCGGTTTCTGGCCGATATCGGTTATCTCGTACCCGAAGGTGAGGATTTCCATATAATCACGCGCCATGTGGATCCCGAGATCGCGAAAGTATCGGGGCCGCAACTCGTGGTTCCGGTCAATAACGCGCGCTATGCCCTCAATGCCTGCAATGCGCGCTGGGGAAATCTGTTCGACGCGCTCTACGGTACCGACGCCATTCCCGAGACTGACGGCGCCGAGCGCGGCAAGAGTTTCAATCCGAATCGCTTTGCCAAGGTTCTCGAATACTGCTACGACATGCTGGATCAGGCCGTGCCACTCACTCGCGGCAGTCACGCGGAGGTCCAACGCTACCGGGTCGAGGGCGGTGCAGTGGTCGCGGATCTGACCACCGGCGACAGCGCCGGACTCGCGCATCTCGAGCAGTTCGTCGGTTATCTTGCCGATCAGGATGACGAACATCTTCTGGTGCTGCTGTTGTGCAATCACGGGCTGCATATCGAGCTGGAATTCGATCGCACCTACTACCTGGGTCAGCTCAATCCCGCAGGCATCAAATACATCTGGATGGAAGCGGCGCTGACCACGATTCAGGATTGTGAGGATTCGGTCGCGGCGGTGGATGGAGACGACAAGGTTCAGGTCTATCGCAACTGGCTCGGCCTCATGAAAGGCGACCTCAGTGTCAATGTTGCCAAGCAGGGGAAAACGATTACCCGCGCACTGGGTTCGGACCGCCACTATACCGCGGCCCAGGGCGGTGAGCTGATCCTGCCCGGGCGCAGCCTGATGCTGGTGCGCAATGTCGGGCATCTGATGACCACCGACGC
>JBFEJM010000492.1:0-2088 GCA_041553175.1 Gammaproteobacteria bacterium
ACCATGTACCCGCTGGAAGGTATGGACGGTGAATGGCTGGGTGGAGAGATCTTCGATGAACTGTCGGTGGTCGACGAAACCGCACCCGATCAGGTCTGCATGGTCGGTGCATCGCCCGCATTCCTGCGTGCGCTGGAACAACTGAAGACCGCAGCGCAGTATGATGCGCCCGTGCTCCTGCAGGGCGAAACCGGCACCGGCAAGGAACTCGCGGCGACGTTCATTCACGAGAATTCCTCGCGCCGGGAAAAGCCCTTCCTGACGCTTGATTGCACGGTACTCACGGAGGCGCTGTTTGAAAGCGAGGTGTTTGGTCATGAACGCGGTGCCTTCACCGGCAGCGTCGGCGAAAAACGGGGCCTGTTCGAACTGGCCGACAGCGGCACATTGTTTCTGGACGAAGTGGGCGAGATGTCACCGAGCACTCAATCCAAAATGCTGCGCATGCTTGAATCCGGTGAATTCCGCCGCCTGGGTGGGCGTCAGACCCATCGCGCCAACGCGCGCATCATCTGCGCGACCAACCGTGATCTGAAGCAGGCCGAATGGTTCCGCAAGGACCTCTTCTATCGTGTGGCCTGTCTCTCCATTCAGCTTCCCAGCCTGCGCGAGCGTATCGAGGACATTCCGCTCCTGGCGCGCACGCTGTTGGAACGTATCAGCCGCTCCACCGCGGTGCCATACCATTTGACCGCGGCTGCGATAGGCCTGCTGCAGCAATATCATTATCCCGGCAACATCCGCGAATTGCGCAATGTTCTCTGGGCGGCGGCGACCACAAGCTCCGATGGGCGTATTGACGCCGAACACCTCCAGTTGACCGAGCCGTTTCGAGCGAGCGCGGCAAACACCGATCAGGGAACGCCTCATCCCGCCCCAGCCGCGGCAAGCGACAATGGACATGACGACATAGCCGCAACGCAGTCAAACCACAGCAGTCTCGACGAAATTGAAGCCGACTATATTGCTCAATTGCTCGCCGGCTGCGCCGGTAATCGCCGCCGTGCCGCCGAGCAATTGGGCATCAGCGAACGCACGCTGTATCGCAAGCTCAAACGGCATCATCTCAATCAAGCCAAACATTGAATAACAAATTTGTAAAAAACGAATGGTTATGACATGGATGTCTGAAACGAGTACCGGATATGTCAGGAATCATGACAGAACTGTCATGCACCGATGACGAACTCTCTGCCTGAATCTCTAAAATTTTTCGCGAAAGAAGCGAAGTTTCAACAGAGTAATTCACTATTACCCCGTCCGGTTCAATCCTTGCTTACTGTATAACGTATTACGATTGCATAGTTTGACCGGCGTTGGCGCTGAGTTCGGCTCAAGCAGCGACGGCAGTGTTTGTGGACCAGTTCTCGTTCTTGTTGTTGAGTCAGCTGTAGAAATGAATTTCTTTCAGGAGGAGAGATCGCCATGCTACCAGCGAATTCACGTAACTTCGGGTGGCTGTGCCGCAGCGTTCTGATCGCGCTGACACTTGCCGCATCGGGCAATGCAGCAGCGGATCGGGATCGGGATGGAGGTGGTGGTAGTGCCACCTGCACCATAAGTCCGCAGAACCCCTCCATCAACGCCGGCGACTCGGTCACCTGGTCGGCCACATACACCGGCTTTCGGCGCACGCCGAATTTCAGCTGGAGCTTTGAAGGCGGCGACCCGAGTTCGAGCACCAGCCGAACCCAGACGGTCGGCTACGCCAATGCCGGCAGCTTCACCACCACCCTGACACTCAGCCGCAGGGGCACCACGGCAACCTGTTCCACGACCGTGCAGGTCGGTGGCGGGCAACAGTCGGGCACATCGATCAACAGCACCAGCCAGAACTGCGGCTCGGCAGATGTTTCCGGCAATGGCATCAGCTGTAACGATACCCCCGTCCCCGAGCGGCCGATTGTGGGCAACAGCGGAAACCACACCGTGGTAGCCATCAACGACCTGGGCATGCACTGCGGTGATCTCGATACCCGTATTTCCAGCATCCTGCCACCGTTCCAGGTGTTGCTGGCACAGGTCATTCAGAAAGGCTCCGAACCCAGCATCCTGTCACCGAACCAGGTCGAGGTGTTCTATTCGGCC
>JBFEJM010000493.1:0-2073 GCA_041553175.1 Gammaproteobacteria bacterium
CAGGACCGAGCTGGCGTTGAAACGCAGGTTGTCGGCGATTTCGCTTTCCAGCGTGCGTCTGAATTCGAAAAACGATAGCGCCGCCATCAGCACGATGGCGGCCAGCACCAGACCCATGAAGGCGCGCAGCAGTGCGGATCTGATTGTCATTCGAAGATGCCGCCGGCTGCCGCTGCTGCGGATACTGATATGATGCCGCTAGCGTTCAAGCGAAATTGTGTACAGGCGAGTGCGGGGCCGGCCGGATGGATTTTCGCGCTGGCCTGTTCGATGCAATCCAGTGACCAATGGTTTGTGCATAATTCTCGATCATGTGCGCGGAGTGTAAACTGAACGCGCTGACTCTGGTGATGGAATCGATTGACGACGTCGCTCATGTGCGTGTATTTCTATCCGCCGGTTCGGCGTCAGTCTACTGGTTTTGCCCAGCGTGAGCCATGTCGGCTGTGACGCTGGAACCGGATCGAATCGGAACGGCCGAATGCCCGACCCAACCTAACCAAGCCGGCCGTCAAAGGCCAGAGAACGCTATGTCCATGTATGCTTCAGCACTGAACAGAGGATTGTGCGTATTACTGCTGTGCATGCCACTTGGTGTGCACGCCGAGACGGAGCGCTGGGAACATGCGCCTTATGAACTGGGGCAGGGGCTGCAGTTCCCGCAGCAGGATCTGAATGTCGGCGGCTATCTGAGTCTGCGTTACCGGGACATCGAAAATGTACCTTCGTCGCTGAGTATCAAAGACCTCAGCCTGTTTCTGAGCAAGGGTTTCGGCGCCCGCTGGTCGGTCTTCTCCGAAATGGAAATCGGCGAGGCGGTCAGTATTTCCCGCAATCGCATTGACACCGCCGATGCCGAGTTCGAATTGGAACGGCTGTATGCCGATTACCGCGCCAGTCAGGGTCTGACACTGCGGCTGGGAAAGTTTCTCACGCCGGTGGGCCGCTGGAACCTTATCCATGCCGATCCATTGGTATGGACGGTGTCGCGGCCGCTCACAACCGCCGTGGGCTTTGCCCGTCAGGCGGCCGGCGTCATGGTGTACGGCGCAGTGCCACTGGGCCCAAACGGGCTTGAATACAGCGTCTTTCTCGACAACACCCGGACGATCGATTCCGGTCAGCAGGAGGAAAGTGCCTACGAACACTTCAATCCTGCGATAGACGACGTCAATGGGGCATTCGACCGCGCAGCGGGCGCGCTCGTGGTCTATCACCTGCTGGAAGGACGCCTGGGGCTGGGGCTGTCCTACGTCAGATTCCAGATGCATGACCTGGCCGAAGACAAGCAACTGCTGGGATTCGACCTGTTCTGGAAGTCGCGCCTGGTCGAAGTGACCGGGGAGGCGATTTATCGCGACAGTCGTGGCGACGAAGAGCCGAATGAGCACGGCGGTTTTCTTCAGGCCGCGATTCCGCTGCCCCACCAGTTCAATCTCATTGGCCGGGCCGAACGCTATGCCGCGGCAATACAGGAACAGACCGCCACGATGTATTCGACCGGCCTGACCTACCGGCCGCGTACGGCGCTGTCCTTCAAACTCGAATACCGTGACGGCAAGTACAATGAACTGATCGCGCCAAGCGGTTGGCTGGGTTCAATCGCGGTGTTGTTCTAAGCCATGGGCAGCCGAGTGCGATCTGTCTGGCTATTGCTCGCGTGCAGCTGCGGCCTGTGGCTGATGGCGGCGCCGCTGGCGGCCGCGGAGGGCATTGCGGTGATCGTCTCCAAGGCATCGCCCTCGCCTCAACTGGATGATGCCGGTACGCTGCGAGATATCTACCTGAAGAAGATCTTTGTGGACGGCAGCGGTCGCAAATTCATACCGGTCAACCTCCCGGTGGCGCATCCACTGCGCCAGGCGGTGTCGTCCATTCTGTTTCGCGTCGATGCCGCGGAGTTGCAGGACTACTGGAATCAGCGCTACTTCCATGGTGTGACGCCGCCCTATGTGTTGGGCTCGCAGGATGCGGTAGTACGTTTCGTCGCGCGCACCCCCGGCGCCATCGGCTATGTCGCGCCCTGTTTTGTGGATGCCAGTGTCCGCCAGATCATGAGCCTGTCGCTCGACC
>JBFEJM010000494.1:0-2064 GCA_041553175.1 Gammaproteobacteria bacterium
ACGGTGCGGTCAGCCTGGTGTTCGAGGGCATACCCACCTACCCCGACGCCGGCCGCTTCTGGGCCGTGGTCGACAAACATAAGGTCAATACGTTCTATACCGCTCCCACGGCTATTCGTGCGCTGATGCGCGAAGGTGATGCGCCGGTGAAAAAGCATGCCCGCACCTCGCTCAAGCTACTGGGTACAGTGGGCGAACCGATCAACCCCGAGGCCTGGGAGTGGTACCACAATGTCGTCGGTGACGGCCGCTGCCCGATTGTGGATACCTGGTGGCAGACCGAAACCGGCGGTCATTTGATCACCCCGCTGCCGGGCGCGACGCCGCTGAAACCGGGATCGGCCTCCAAACCCTTCTTCGGCGTGGTACCCGCCATCGTCGACCCCAATGGCAAACAACTGGAGGGGGCGTGCGAGGGGAATCTGGTCATCACCCGCCCCTGGCCGGGTCAGATGCGCACGGTGTATGGCGATCATCAGCGCTTCATCGATACCTATTTCAAGACCTATCCGGGCATGTACTTCACCGGTGACGGCGCACGTCGCGATGCCGATGGCTATTATTGGATTACGGGGCGCGTCGATGACGTGCTCAATGTGTCGGGCCATCGGTTGGGTACGGCGGAAGTTGAAAGCGCACTGGTTCTGCATGAGGCTGTGGCCGAAGCGGCCGTGGTCGGTTTTCCCCATGACATCAAAGGTCAGGGAATCTACGCCTACGTCACGCTCATCAAAGGATACGAGCCGAATGATGCACTGCGGAAGGAACTGATCGATCTGGTGCGCAAGGAAATCGGTCCGATTGCCAAGCCCGATGTCATTCAATGGGCTCCGGGCCTGCCGAAGACGCGCTCCGGTAAAATCATGCGACGTATTCTGCGTAAGATCGCCGCCAATGAAGTGGACAATCTCGGTGACACCTCGACCCTGGCCGACCCCAGTGTGGTGGATGACCTGACCCGCAATCGCGCCCACAAGTAGCGTCGAATACTTGCCTGCAAGGGGATACCTGAAATGAAGTCACCCCAGGTCAGTCAGCTCTACGTATTGATTGTCGAGCCGTCATCGACTCAGCAACGTATCGTCACGGGCTGGCTGAATGACATGGGGGTGCGTCAGATTGCCTCTGTCAGCAGCGCCGAGGACGCGCTGGACAGTATGCAGTCGGCTGTACCGGATCTGGTCATCAGCGCTATGCATCTGCCCAACATGACCGGAACAGAACTCATTCAGCAAATGCGCGACAAGCCGGCGTTCACGAACATCCCCTTCATGCTGGTTTCCAGCGAAACCGACTACCGCTATCTTGAACCGTTACGTCAGGCGGGCGTAATAGCCATATTACCCAAGCCCTTTACCGCCGATCAGCTGCATCGCTCGCTGTTTGCGACTCTGGACTTTCTCGAGCCGGCACCGCTTCAACTCGGCAGCTACAGTCCAGATGAAATCCGTGTATTGCTGGTTGATGATATGGCGACGGCACGCCGTTTCATGCGTCAGGTACTGGAGAATATGGGTATTGAGCGTGTCGCGGAGGCGGAAAACGGTGTTCAGGCCCGTACCTTGATCGACCAGGAATATTTTGACCTGATCATCACCGACTATTACATGCCGGAGATGGATGGACGTGAACTGATTGAATACATCCGCAATGAAAGCAGCCAGGGCAGCGTCCCGATTCTCATGGTTACTTCGGCATCCGATCAAAGTCGTTTGGCGGCGATGGAACAAAGCGGCGTGGCCGCGGTGTTCGATAAACCTTTTGAGGTGGACACCCTGCGCCGCATCATCGAACAGACTCTGACCTGAGCCGGATCCAGCGCGATGACATGGCATCGGGCTACGTGAAAGACTCCCTCCATGGCGAGATTGTCACCAGCGCGTTCCAACCTGCGACTGGACTGCACAATCCACATATCCAGACTTTACTGCCCTTCCTGACCCGGCGCAGCGGCCAACTGACAACCCGGCGCGAACGGTTGTCACTTCCGGACGGTGACTTCCTTGATCTCGACTGGGCCAACGGCGTGGCTCCAACGGCACCACGGGTACTGATACTGCATGG
>JBFEJM010000495.1:0-2062 GCA_041553175.1 Gammaproteobacteria bacterium
CACGCGCACGATACCCGGCGGATACCGATCAGGAGTTGGGGCGTGCCGAAGTCGGACGCGGCCGTGACTTGCCGGGTGACGACGGTCGACTGCGCCGGTTGCCATCGGCCTCGCTCGCGGCTCGCGCCGGCCGATTGCCGTTGACCTCGCCCGCAGGGCGCGCGGGGCGGTTGCCATTGGCACCCTGAGGTTTGCCGGCGCGATTGCCGGATGGCGCAGCGGCGGATCGATTACCGTTGCGCGGCTCCTGCGTGTTACCACTCTGATGCGTGCGTGCACTCGAACGTTGACTGTTGCGTGACTGGGCGTTCCGGCTCTGGCCGCTGCGTGACTGGGAATCCCGACTTTGGGCATTGCGGCCTTGGTTGTTGCGTCCTTGACCATTACGACCTTGGCCACCACCTGCACGCGCACCTCTGCCGTTGGGAATCGGCTCGGCCCGAATGGACGGATCGGGCGCATAACCCTCAATGACTTTCTTATCGATATTGCGCTTGATCAATCCTTCGATATCCCGCAGCAGCTTGTGTTCGTCCACACAGACCAGAGACACCGCTTCGCCCTGGTTGCCGGCGCGACCGGTACGGCCGATGCGATGCACATAGTCCTCCGGCACGTTCGGCAGTTCGAAGTTCACCACATGCGGCAGCTGATCGATATCGAGACCGCGCGCGGCGATATCGGTCGCAACCAGTACGCGCACAGCGCCCTGTTTGAAATCGGCCAGCGCGCGCGTGCGCGCACCCTGACTCTTGTTGCCATGGATGGCCGCACTGTTGATGCCGTCGCGGGTCAGCTGCTCGGACAGTTTGTTGGCACCGTGTTTGGTGCGGGTGAATACCAGCACCTGACGCCAGTTCTGCGAACCGATCAGGAATGACAGCAGCTCGCGCTTGCGCTCACGGTCGACCGGATGCACCAGCTGCGATACCAGTTCGGTCGCGGTGTTGCGGCGTGCCACTTCGATCAGGGCCGGATTGTGCAGCAGCCCGTCAGACAGGCGTTTGATTTCGTCCGAGAAGGTGGCGGAGAACAGCAGGTTCTGCCGGCCTTTCGGCAACAGCGCGAGGATTTTGCGGATGTCGCGGATGAAGCCCATGTCGAGCATGCGGTCGGCCTCGTCCAGCACCAGTATCTCGACATGCGACAGATCGATTGTTTTCTGAGAGACGTGGTCGAGCAGTCGGCCCGGGGTGGCGATGACGATGTCGACGCCGCGCCGCAACAGGGCGATCTGCGGGTTGATCTTGACGCCGCCGAAGATGACGGCGGATTTCATCGGCAGATACTTGCCGTAGGTGTCGACGCTTTCGGCGACCTGCGCCGCCAGCTCGCGCGTCGGCGTGAGGATAAGCGCGCGCACGAAGCGGTGACCGCCGACCTTGTGGTTCGCGCTCAGGCGCTGCAGCATCGGCAGAGTGAAGCCGGCCGTCTTGCCGGTGCCGGTCTGGGCGCCGGCGAGGATATCGCGGCCTTCCAGAATGACCGGAATGGCCTGACGCTGGACGGGAGTGGGTTCGCTGTAGCCCTGGTGACTGACAGCACGCAGCAATTCGGCCGACAGGCCGAGGGTATCGAATGACATTATGGGTAAAGCTCCTGGATTGGCCTACCCACTGCATATGCCGCGGGCCGGTCTAGGCGGAATCACTAATAAGTAGTGTGGAGTTCGAGGCTAGCCGGAATGGGTGACCGCGAGGATCGGGCGCAGACCGAAGTGCGCCCGGGATGCGGCATTGTAACAGAGAAGCGGCTGGCGCGTGAGCATTGTTTTTGACCCTAGGGCCCGAACCGCGCCCCGAGCACACTCTTGAGCAGTTGGGCGACCAGCCACAGAAACAGCAACGGAAACAGGATCGTCTGCAGGCTGAACACCACAATCAGGTTGATGGCGTGTTCACTGACATCGGCCGCCGCCTGTTTGAACGACTCCATTCGGCGCTCGACATCGACCGCGTCGGCGGCGGCCCGATAGGCGCGCTTGGCCGTCTCCAGCAGACTGGGCGACTTGCCCTCCGGCAGCGGCGTTTTGGCCTCGGCGTTGATCTCGCCGATCTCCTGC
>JBFEJM010000496.1:0-2031 GCA_041553175.1 Gammaproteobacteria bacterium
GAGCCGCAGATCCTCGGTCAGATGAAGACCGCCTATCAGGCGGCGTTGCAAGCCGGGACATTGGATACCCAGCTCGGCAAATTGTTCCAGCACACCTTCACCGTCGCCAAACAAATTCGCACCGATACCGCGATAGGCGCCAGCCCGGTATCGGTGGCCTTCGCCGCAGTCAGTCTGGCCCGGCAGATCTTCGGCGATCTCACCAATCAGACCGCATTGTTGATCGGTGCCGGCGAGACCATCGAACTGACCGCCCGTCATCTCGCCGATCAGCAGCTCGGCCGCATGATCGTCGCCAATCGCACCGTGGAACGCGCGCATGCCCTGGCGGCGGAATTCAACGGCTACGCCATCGCGTTGTCGGAAATGCCGGCGCATCTGGCGGAGGCGGACATCGTCATATCCTCAACCGCCAGTCAGTTGCCCATTCTCGGCAAAGGCGCGGTCGAACGCGCATTGAAGAAACGTAAGCACCGCCCCATGTTCATGGTCGATATCGCCGTGCCGCGCGACATCGAAGCGGAGGTCGCGGAGCTCGAAGACGTCTATCTCTACACCGTCGATGACCTGCAGGAAGTCATTCAGGAGAATATGAAGTCGCGCCAGGAAGCGGCGGATCAGGCGCAGGAGATCATCGAGGTTCAGGTCGCTCATTTCCTCGGCTGGCTGCGCTCGCTGGATGCGGTGTCCACCATCCGCGACTTCCGCACCCAGTCGGAGGCGACACGCGACGACATCCTCGACAAGGCACGGCAACAGCTGGCACAGGGAAAGAGCCCGGACGAGGTCCTGCAGTTTCTGGCCCACACATTGACCAACAAACTCATTCATACTCCGAGCGCCAATCTGCGCCAGGCCGGTTTCGACGGGCGCAGCGATCTGATTCAGGTCGCGCGTGAACTGCTGGGACTGGCAAAACGTGACAACTGATGCACGCTAAACGGAATACCTCTTGAAAGACTCTATCCGTACCAAGCTCGAAACCCTGACTGACCGCTTCGAGGAAGTGGGCATGCTGCTGTCCACGCCCGACATCATCGGCAACCAGAACAAGTTCCGTGCGCTGTCGATCGAGTTCTCGGAACTGGAACCGGTGGTGAATTGCTTTCGCGACTACCGGCAGGCACTGGACGATATGGCGTCGGCGGAACTGATGCTGAAAGATCCCGACCCCGACATGCGCGCCATGGCCGGCGATGAACTGGACAGCGCGCGCGGCCGTTGCGACACACTGGAACTGGAGTTGCAGAAGCTGCTGCTGCCGACCGACCCGTTCGACAACAGCAATATCTTCCTGGAGATCCGCGCCGGTACCGGCGGCGACGAAGCGGCGATCTTCGCCGGCAACCTGTTCCGCATGTATTCACGCTATGCGGAACTGCGCCGCTGGCAGGTCGAAGTCCTGAGCGAGAGCGAGGGCGAGCATGGCGGCTACAAGGAGATCATCGCCCGCATTATCGGCCAGGGCGCCTACTCACGACTGAAATTCGAATCGGGCGCGCACCGCGTGCAGCGGGTGCCGGAAACCGAATCACAGGGGCGCATTCACACCTCGGCGGCGACGGTTGCCATCATGCCCGAAGTGGAGGAAGTCGAAGCGGTGGACATCAATCCGGCGGACCTCAAGGTCGATACCTATCGCGCTTCCGGCGCCGGCGGCCAGCACGTCAACAAGACCGATTCCGCCATTCGCATCACCCACCTGCCGACCGGGATCGTGGTCGAATGTCAGGACGAACGCTCGCAGCACAAGAACCGTGCCCGCGCCATGTCGCTGCTGGCGTCAAAGATGCTTACCGCCGAGCGCGACAAACAGATCGCCGAGCAGACCGAGACCCGGCGCAAACTGGTCGGCAGCGGTGACCGTTCGGAACGCATTCGCACCTATAACTTTCCCCAGGGCCGCCTGACCGATCACCGCATCAATCTGACCCTGTACAAACTCGACAGCATCATGGAAGGCAACCTGGATGAGGTCATCGAGCCCCTGATCAACGAATACCAGGCGGATCAGCTGGCTGCACTGCAGGC
>JBFEJM010000497.1:0-2027 GCA_041553175.1 Gammaproteobacteria bacterium
CACTCGGATTTCTGGTGGCGGCGCTCAGCCTGTGGGGAATAAACGCCGAAGTATTCCAGTTCTGGGTGCCGCTGCTGATATTCTCTCCCTTTATCGTGGATGCCACGGTCACACTGACCAGGCGGGCCCTGCAGGGTGAAAAAATCTGGGTTGCCCACCGCAGTCATTATTATCAGCGTCTCGTGCAGATGGGCTGGGGACACAGGCGTACTGTATTATGGGAATACGCACTCATGCTGCTATGCGCCGTCTCGGCCTGCATAGCACATCTGACATCGCCGCGGCTTCAGTGGGCGACGCTGTCTTTTTGGGCTATTGTCTATCTGGGTATTGCCGTAATGGTTCGATCAATGGAGCGGAGAAGGCAAGGAGCGGTGGAGACTTGAAATGCGCTTAAGAAGCCCCTCACTGGTATTTTTTCACGACGCGCTCATGGTCGCTGCGGCGTGGTTCGGGGCCTACTGGCTCCGCTTCAATCTCGAAGCGATTCCGTCACCCTATTTACAGCCGGCATTGAAATGGTTTCCGCTGGTCATTGTTTTACAGGTTGGCGCGTTCTACGTATTCGGACTATACCGCGGTCACTGGCGCTTCGCCTCGTTGCCTGATTTCGTCCGCATCATCAAGGCCGTGGCGGTCGGTGCGATCATCGTGTTCATGGTGATGTTTCTGGTCACCCGCCTGGCCGATGTTCCACGTTCCGTCTTCCCGTTATATGTCGGTTTGCTGGTGGGCTTCCTGGGGCTTCCCAGGCTGCTGTATCGCTGGCATAAGGATCGCCGTCTCTACCTGGGTGAGGGCAAGCGTGTTCTGATCGTCGGCGCCGGCCGGGCCGGTGACATGCTGGTACGGGATCTCTTCCGGGACGCCACCCGCGCCCTCCTGCCGATAGGTTTCGTCGACGACAAGCCTCGTCGCATCGGCCGGGAGATTCAGGGCGTTCGAGTATTGGGTCGGTGCGATCAGATCCCGGAGCTGGTCGAGGAACATGACATCGAGCTGATCCTGATCGCAATACCCTCGGCGGACAGAAAGCAGATGCAGCGGATAGTGGAAATCTGCGAGCGCGCCGGTATTCCATTCCGCACCTTGCCACGCTTCGAAGATCTGGTCGCGGGCAGGGTGAGTGTCGATTCCCTGCGCGATGTCTCGATCGATGATCTGTTGGGACGCGATCCCATCCATCTGGATGAGTCCGCGCTCAAAGGTGTCTATGCCGGAAAATGCGTGCTCGTCACCGGCGGCGGTGGCTCGATCGGCTCGGAGTTGTGCCGACAGGTGGTCAGGTTCGGCGCGAAAGAGCTGGTTGTCTACGAACACAGCGAATTCAATCTCTACACGATTGAACAGGAACTGCTGCGCCAGTTCCCCGGTGTGAATCTGCATCCGATTCTCGGTGACGTCTCCGACAAGCGCGCGGTCGAGAGCGTGTTCGAACGCTTCAAGCCCAGTGTCGTCCTGCACGCGGCGGCCTACAAGCATGTGCCCATGCTCGAGCATCAGGTCCGCGAAGCGGCTGAGAACAATATTGTCGGTACCATGACCGTGGCGCGGGCGGCGGTGGCGCATCAGGCGGAGGTCTTCGTGCTGGTGTCGACGGACAAGGCGGTCAATCCCGCCAATGTCATGGGGGCCAGCAAACGGGTCGCGGAGATCTTCTGCCAGAACTACAGTCGGTCCGTGGCAACACGGTTCATCACCGTCCGCTTCGGCAATGTGCTGGGGTCGGCCGGCAGTGTCGTGCCCTTGTTCAAGGCCCAGATCGAGGCGGGTGGTCCGGTGACTGTCACGCATCCGGAAATGCAGCGTTACTTCATGACCATTCCCGAGGCCAGCCAGCTTATCCTGCAGGCGGGCGCGATGGGCAAGGGCGGCGAGATCTTCGTGCTCGATATGGGCAAGCCGGTCCAGATCACCTACCTGGCCGAACAGATGATCCGGCTGTCCGGTCGCGAGCCCGGTGTCGACATCGAGATCCAGTTCACCGGTCTGCGGCCGGGTGAGAAGCTGTTCGAGGAGCTGTTCCA
>JBFEJM010000498.1:0-2019 GCA_041553175.1 Gammaproteobacteria bacterium
ATCAGTGTCGTTGCCGCATCGCCGAAGCCAGGTAGGGTTATTGGTGCGGCGCACAGCGCCAGAGCGAAACCCACTGTGACGCCACTGAGCTTGAAGTTGTGGAGTTGAGTGGTCATGGGATACTGCTTTAATTTTGGACAGCATTAGTCGGGTAATCCCTTGAAAGGCGGGCTTGAATCCGTTCAGGAAATTCGCTCGCCATAGTTAAAAACTAACCTCCTGCGGTGGCCCCGTCACTGATGCTTCGCAACGGAAACGTGGCTGTTTTTGATCTGTCTCAACTGGCCGGAGTAATAACTGCCGTATACCTTGAAACATGAAAATTCGAAACAACTCAATCTGCGTCAATCCGACCTGGAAAGGCCGCGCCGACTGCAAACACTGCGCGATTCGCGGCCAGGTGCTGTTTGCCAAGATTCCTGACGAGGTGATCGATCGGCTGTTGGTACCGATCGATAATCTGCACTATGGACACAAGGCCACCATCTACAATCTCAATGAACCGGGGCGGCATGTGTTCACGTTGCGGCGTGGCGCGGTGAAGTTGCAGCAGCTGCTGGCGAACGGCAGCAGCCGCGTCGTGCGGGTGCTGAAAAGCGGTGATTTTCTCGGCCTGGAGGCGCTGTTGGACAAGCCCTACGCGCATACGGCGATTGCATTGCACGATGCCGATATCTGCCGTATTCCGGTGGAGTTGATTCACAAGCTCAACACTGGCGAAACGCCGCTGTATCAGGAGTTGTTGCTGCGCTGGCAACAGCATCTGGATCAGGCCGATGCCTTCATCACCGAACTCTCCACCGGCAGTTCCCATGCACGCACCGCGCGTCTGCTGCTGATGCTGGACGGTCACACCGGTGCGCTGGGCGCCTGTCCCTTGAGCCGCGAGGATATGGGGCAGATCCTGGGGATCACGACCGAAACCGCGTCACGCATTGTGGCGGAATTCAAACGGCTGGGTTTCGTTACCGAGATAGACGGTGTGCTGCATTTCTCCGATCGCGCTGCGTTGATGCAGTTTGCCGACGCGGGGTGATGCTTTTTTTGGGATTCCGGATTCGGCTCGTGTAGGGCGCATTAGACCGCAGGTCGTAATGCGCCGGATGTTTTGATGCCGCAGCGCTGATTCGTAACCCCAAAACATCCGGCGCAATACGCTGCGCTATTGCGCCCTACAGGTTACAGCTCAGAAGCGCACACCGAGTCCCAGGCGGAACAGGGTGTCGCTGTTGTCGAAGCGCATCGTATCCGGATTGCCGTGGCTGGTCGTGAAGCCGTATTCGTCGTAATCCGTATGGCTGTAATCGAGGCGTACGAACATTGATCGGCTGACCGGAAGCTCCGCGCCCAGTCCGAGTCGGCTACCGTGTATGCGGTCATCCCGATCGATGTCGTTGTCGGGGTTGCCGCCCTTGCGCCATTGCGTGTTGAAACGGGTGCGCACGCGATCCGCATGCACATAGAGCAGCGTGCCGCTGCGCAACTGGTAACCGGCGCGCAGACCGAGACCGTAGGTGTCTTTCTTTTCCACCGCGAAGTTGCGTCCATTGGGATCGCGCACATGGGTCCAGTCCGCAGTGCTGGCCTCGGCAGTCGCTTCCACGCCCGCATACCAGCGATTCCAGGTCGTGCCGATACCGGCGAACGCGCCGCCGGTGACACTGGCGTTATGGCCGAAGTCGCCAATGAAGTCGAACGGGCCGGCACCGCTGTCGAAGTGCTGGCCGGACAAATGGCTGTTCAGCGAGCCATGACCGATATTCGTACCGGCATAGAATCCGCGCAGGTCGATGTCGTGCGCGGTTGACGGTGGCTGTTGCGCGCCGTCGAACTGCCAGCCCAGGCCCAGGCGGAAATAGCTTTCGGCCGGTGAGAAGGTCTCGACTTCGGTCACCAGATCGGCGACCAGGTCTTCGTAATCGGTATGGCTGTAGTCCATGCGCACGAACAGATTGCGGTAGGCGGGAATGTCGGCGCCGATACCGTAGCGGTTGCCGTCCAGGGTCAGGGTATTGTCAA
>JBFEJM010000499.1:0-2011 GCA_041553175.1 Gammaproteobacteria bacterium
CCGCTGTCGAGGATGACCATGGCGGTCATCAGTTTCGTGATCGAGGCGATCGGACGCGGGTTGCCCGCCTGTTTCTCATACAAGGTATTGCCGGCCGTATCCATGACCAGGGCGGAGCTAGAACGGAGTTTGAGTTTGGCGGGGTCGAGCTCGTCCCAGAGGCTGGGTGCGGGCTGGGAATGCGTTTCCGGGGTCAGCGCGGCGATCTGCAGCGGTTGTTCGCTATGGACGCCCGGCGCGAAAATCAGGGTGTACAAGCAGCAGCAACACAGAGTCAGGTACTTCACGGCAACGAATCCTTGTGTATTCAGCGGTCTGGGGAGTCGCGCGAACGACGGTCCGAATGCCTTCTATGGCGTCCGCTCGGGCCGAAATCTTTAAAAACCTGAAACAATTCGGGTTTCACTGGCGCTCAACCCAGGCGGCGAGCCGCCCCGGGCTGGGTATGACAGGAACAATTGCGCTCTGACCCGGAATTAAGGACGGGTAGATTCAGGCGCAACTGCTCTAAAGAAAGGGATTTCCTATTTTTGCTCTCGTGCCTTGGCCAGATCTGTCGGCGAGATCGGGCTGGCGTTGTTGCCCCAGGCCTCCCGCTGATAATTGATCAGATCCAGCAATTCACTGTCGTTGATGCGGCCGTGGTAGCCGATCGGCGGCATGGTGCCGGAATAGACGTGCCCTTTTACGATCAGCCCGCCGTGATGACCGAAAACAACCCGCTTGAGGAACACCTGTATTTTCGCCGGATCATCCGATGCGACCAACGGGTTGCCGGCCAGCGGCGGAAAGAAACCCGGGACACCCTTGCCATCAGGCTGATGGCAGACCGAGCAGTATTGCAGATACAGCGCCTCGCCGCGGGAATCGGCCTGCGCGGGGGGTGTCATAAGCGAAAGTCCCATGCCTGCCAGCACGAAACATGCGAGTTCAGTCATTTTAATGTTGCGTATGAACATCGGACTCTCCTTTAAACAGCCTCGCGCCGAGGGTGCCGGAACAGTTTATTCATGCATGTGTCCGGCGTGGCTGTCTTCATTCATATCAGCCAATCCGGC
The DNA here is from genome assembly GCA_041553175.1 of Gammaproteobacteria bacterium. Classification (GTDB taxonomy): domain Bacteria; phylum Pseudomonadota; class Gammaproteobacteria; order Thiohalobacterales; family Thiohalobacteraceae; genus JAHJQQ01. The sequence goes on from JBFEJM010000499.1 coordinate 1,059, forward strand.
CAACAGCTCCAGATCGATGGCGGCAAATGCCAGCACTCGACCGCCATGCGTTTGCATAAACATGTCCGCGGCATCTCTCGTTTTGAAACTGGCCAGCGTCGGGCCCATCGCACCCTGCAGAGCATGGCCGGCGACATACCAGGCGCTGTCGGCTTCGATGTAGCGGGACTCGCTGGGGTGGTCCCAGTCCTGGTCGGTCATGTCATGCACGTGAGCGGTTTCAAGCACGCCGGCCGTCTCCGGCTGCAGCATCCAGGTGAACAGATCGACGGTCGAGCAGAAGGTGAGCGCCTCGCTGCGATTGCGGATGAAGGCCTGCGCCTTGGGGCCTGGAAAGCGGGTGATCAGCATGCCGCAGACATGGCACTCGGCATCGGCCGCGATGGGTTGCAACTGCCGCGCGGCCGCGGGCGCATCGGTCTTGCGGTCGCAGGCCGACAGCAGCAATGTCATAAACAGCACACTGAGCAGCGTGCGCACACAGGTTGTTGCTCGGGTCATGCAGGGCATCTCCAGTTGGTTTATATCCGCCGCCGACGGAACAGCCACAGCGCCGTTCCCAGCGGGGCTGCGACCCAGGCCGCCAGGATGCCGGTCAGCACCGCCGGTTCGAACAGCGGGCCGGTGGCGACCGCGGCCAGGCCGGTATAGCTGCGCGCCGCTTCGAAGCCGGCCAGGTTGGCCAGGCGGAACACGTCGGTCGGATTGAGCAGCAGCAGATAGGGCAGCCAGTCGCCGCCGTGGGTACCTTTGCTCGCCACCAGGGCGCCGAGCAATACCAGATCGAACACCAGCACGAACCAGAACCAGACCAGCAGCGCGGCGCCGGCGGCACGTGATTTTTCACTCGCGATCACGCTGGCGATGTAGGCGATGGCGATGAACACCCAGCCCAGCAGAATCGCGGTGAGAATGAAAAAGCCGAACGCCTGCCACAATGCCGTGTCGCCGAG
>JBFEJM010000500.1:0-2009 GCA_041553175.1 Gammaproteobacteria bacterium
CGGCACAAGCGAGCTTGCGAGCGCAGAACACCCGCAGGGCGGCCCGCAGGAGTAAGCGAAGCGAATAATCTCCAAGAGACCGACCTGTACTACGAGATTGCCGCGCTTCGCTCGCAATGACGAAAAAATTCACTTGATCAGCGCTGCCTTGACAGGTTTCCGGCCCAACCGACCACTGAATCACCTGCAATCGAAAGCCCTGGCCCATGCCCCACAGCAGCTCATGATGAATTATTGACTGTCCGAACACTTCATCGCCTGGCAAATCCATGATCCTTGCCTATTCGAAACGATTGCTCTCGCCCTACATGGGGCTGGTTCAGATCGTCGAATCCGAACGTGCCAGGGCATTGAGCCTGGAAGGCAATGACTGGGGAATCCAGTTCCGGGTGGATGACACCACCGGCACAGACCAACGGCACACTGGCGTACCATCGAAAAAACACTATGTCCGCGTTGCCAATATAAGCGGCGCGGAAATCCAGCGGATCAAACTTCCTTACCACCTCGACCGTGATATCGTCGAAACGCAAATACTCGCGCTGGCGGATTACCTCAAGGATATCACCCTGCCCTTTCCAGCCGCCGACGAGTACGAATACTGGCTGCTTGACGAGAAAGACGAACAACCGCTGGCGTTGATCTATTCCTGCGTGAAACCCGAGGAGATGGCCATGTATCCCCGGCGACTTGAATGGACTGCGACGCCGGCTTCGGTGAGCGCCGTCGAGAAAACCGAGGAAGAACTTAGAATCTATACCCCACCGGTGAACTATCAGCTCGAGCAGCTGGTCAATGCACGTGCCGGACGCAATCCGCGCGCCGCCTGGATGAAGCGCAGGGAGTCACTGAATCGTGATTTCCCACCCTGCCTTGTCTGCGAAAGCTGGGAAGAGGAAGAACATCAGCGGCTTTGCAGGCGGTTTATCGCGCGACTGGCGCCCCGCCTGCTGATGCTGCATGGCCTGGAACCGTCTGACCGGCTTCGGCTGGAACGAGAGGCAAAGGCGTACGCTCTCGAAGTCGACCAGTTCTTTCCGCTTTATCCTGATGTTGCGGATCAGGTACTGATGTCATCCATTCGCGTCGAGGCGCGACTGCGGCTTGCCGCGGGGGAGGCGAAGAACTAATGTGGTACATTCACTTCCAATGCAAGGCTTTCACCTCTGTATCAATCAGCGACTTCCTCTAGAAGCGTCGGATACCGATAAACCCCCAAAGCTCTCGGAGACCGACCGATATGCCACAATATATTTTCGTTTACCTCGGTGGCGAGTTCCCGACTACCCCGGAAGAAGGGCAGAAACATCTCGAACGTTACCAGCAGTGGCTGAATTCCCTGGGTGATAGAGTCGTAAGCCCGGCGATTCCATTCAAGGACACGCATACCGTGCGAGCGGACGGAACAGCCGCGCCGGGCAGCACGACCGCGATGTCGGGGCTCAGTATTATCCGGTCGGCATCCATGGATGAAGCGCTGGCGGCCGCAAGATCATGCCCATTCCTCGAGATCAACGGCGTACTGGAAATCTCGGAAATGGTCGAGATGACAGGCTCGGCCGGTGATCAGGGAAATGACATCAACTAATCTCAGCTATACCTGCAAGGAAGAGCCTGGCCTATGAGCGATTCCATCAAAGATATCGATCCACAGAGCATCGAGAATTCGATACAAATGCTGAAAAGACATCTCAGCGAAGAGAAAATCAAACCGCTGCTGGTCGTACTGGAAGCCCTGGCGGGAGATCCGCATAACGAAACTCTGGTCGAGCAGCTATCGGATGTCTTCGGTGGTCTTGGCATTCTGCAGGGTGCCGCACTGACATACGCGCCCTGTATCGCGATTATCCTGTCAGATAATCCGTTCAATGATACCGAATGAGGGATGGGTTGTTTCCGCTCACGTCGTTCTACTCAGTTGGCAGGTTGTGCAGAGCCAGGCCAAGAGCTCCTTGAATCCCGATAAGCGTCGGCAAAAAATCACAACAAATGCGGTTATCCAGATGCCA
>JBFEJM010000501.1:0-2008 GCA_041553175.1 Gammaproteobacteria bacterium
CTGGAGTTCAGTATTGTCGAAGCGCACCAGCAGGCGGTCGGCCTCCACTTCGATGGCCTTGGGCGTGATGCCCGCATCGCTCAGCGCGCTCTGCACACGGTCCCGAATGGCCTCATCGACCTGTTCGGTGCGCGTCGCAGAAATCTGGACCGCCGGATCCTCACCGTAGAGATTCGGCAGTGCATAGATCAGACCGACCACCAGAATGATGGCGATCAGCACATACTTCCACAACGGATACTTATTGATCATCCGACTTCAATCCCCCACGACAGACTATTCTTGGTTACCTTTCGCCGGCCGGCAGCGCATTCCTTCTGTGCACGCGAAGTCAGCACCGAGAATCGCGCAGCAACGGCCTGGCAGGCAACCGCCCCTTAGAGTTCTTTGACCGATTCCTTCGGCATCAGGGTCGCGACCGACGGTCGCTGCACTTTGACTTCGACCCCGTCAGAGACCTGCAGCTTGACGAAGTTTTCGCCGAGGTCGGTGATCTTGCCCAACAGACCCCCGTTGGTGACCACCCAGTCACCCTTCTTAAGCCCCTCGACCATGGTCTTGTGTTCCTTGGCGCGTTTCTGCTGCGGGCGAATCAGCAGGAAGTAGAAAACAACGAAAATGAGGATGAGCGGCAGGAAGCTCATGATGGGATCGGGTTGGCCTGGCGCATCGGCCGCCCAGGCCTGGGAAATGAAAAAACTCATGTCTGTTCCTTCGTCAATCGCGTTTGGATTCAAGTCGTCGGCGGGCCTGCGGGCCGAACCGGCAAAAACGGCCGGTATTATGGCACAGCCGGTACAGGCTGGTCGCGCCTGGCGTAGAAATCGGCCACAAAGGCCTCCAGCCCGCCCCCCGCAATGGCTTCCCGCAGCCCGCGCATGAGGGTCTGATAATAGTAGAGGTTGTGGATGGTATTCAGCCGCGCGCCCAGGATTTCGCCGCATTTATCCAGATGATAGAGGTAGGCGCGGCTGTAGTGGCGGCAGGTATAGCAGTCGCAGTCCGGGTCCAGCGGCCCGGTATCGGTCCGATTGGCGCTGTTGCGCAGCTTGACCACGCCGCGGTGGGTGAATAGATGGCCGTTGCGGGCGTTGCGGGTGGGCATGACGCAGTCGAACATATCCACCCCGCGCCGGACGGCTTCGACGATGTCCTCCGGTCGCCCCACCCCCATCAGGTAACGCGGGCGGTCCGTCGGCATTCGCGGCAGCAGATGATTCAGGATGTGCAGGCGCTCGGCCTCGGTTTCGCCTACCGACAACCCGCCGATGGCATAGCCGTCGAAACCGATTGCCGTCAACCCGGCCAGAGACTGATCGCGCAGTTCGGGGTACATGCCGCCCTGCACGATCCCGAACAATGCCGATGGGTTGTCACCATGCGCCAGCCGCGAGCGCTCCGCCCAGCGCAGCGACAGCTCCATGGAACTGCGCGCCTGCTCCTCCGTCGCCGGATAGGGTGTGCACTCGTCAAAGATCATGACGATGTCTGCGCCGAGCGCACGCTGCACCTGCATCGACTCCTCCGGCCCCAGAAAGACCCTGGACCCGTTGACCGGCGAGCGGAAGGTCACGCCTTCCTCGGTGATCTTGCGCATATCGCCCAGACTGAACACCTGAAAGCCACCTGAATCGGTCAGGATCGGGCCCTGCCACTGCATGAAGTCATGCAGATCGCCGTGCGCGCGCATGATATCCACACCCGGCCGCAGCATCAGATGAAAGGTATTACCGAGAATGATCTCGGCGCCGGTAGCGGCCACCTCTTCCGGTGTCATGGCCTTGACCGTGCCGTAGGTACCCACCGGCATAAACGCGGGCGTCTGCACCGCACCACGGTCAAATGTCAGGCAGCCGCGACGCGCAGCACCATCGGTTTTCAGTAATTCAAATTGCATTCGGGTTTTGGAACTCAATCAGGTCAATCATCTATTTTGACATCCGCCCTTCAAATTTGCACCCACTATCCAATGTCAAAATTGGCGCTAGGTAAGCAACATGGCATCGCC
>JBFEJM010000502.1:0-2002 GCA_041553175.1 Gammaproteobacteria bacterium
CTTCAAACAGATCCACACAATGCATCTCACTGTCGTCGGCCTGTAGCAACCAGACACTGACCCGTGCTGTTCGCATTGCATGCGCACACAGTTTGGTCGCCAGTTTCGCCGCTGCCTCGATATCACCCTGTATCAGGCTGACATCGGTCGCCAGACGTACAATGGCCTGCTGCTGCAGCTCAGACTGACGCTGCCGCTGCGCGGTTTCCAGTTCGAAACGCTTGCGCTCACGGATATCATGCGCCACGCATACCGTGCCACTGCAGCAACCGGCTTGGCCGCTCATGGGCGAAACCGATATCGCGACGGGTATCAGCTCGCCGGAGCGGCTCTTATAGACGGTTTCCACCCCACGCGCGGTGCCGCAGGCTCGAATCGTTTCGCCCAGCGATTCCCGCACCACGCTGTCGTCCAGGATGAAATCCAGCGGCTTCCCGACCAACTCAGCTTCTTCGTAGCCAAGCAGATCCAGCAGTGACTGGTTGACGGTCTGGATAGCGCGACAACCATCCAGCACCACCAGCGCCTCGCTCATCGAGTGAACGACATCGTGCACATAGGCCTTGGATACCGTCGTTTCACCGATAGTCTCGGTCATGCGGTTGAACGTGGCGGCGAGCGTACCGAATTCACCATCCCACTGGCCGTCCACACGCGCCTCCAGATTACCCCCACCAACGGCACGGGCCGCGTCTGCCAGTGCCCGCACCGGTCTGGAGACCTGTCGTGCAAGAGAGAATGCGAACAATCCGGAAAACAATATAATCGCCGCCACAATCGCACCGGTGATCTTTTCCGCTCCGGCCAGTTGGGCACGAAAGGTCTCCGGGGACATCACCAATACAATGCGCATCAAACCTGCCGTACGTACGTCGGCAACGTCATTCGATGACACCACATGAGCATTGTCGGGCAGTTTCATACCCTGGGTCAGATAGGAAATCGGGTTGAGCGATGCAACCTCCGCGGGCGGCTGTAACATCACTGCGCCGTCGGCGGCGAATACCCACACCATCGGTTCACCGAGCACCTCGTAGTGAGCGAGATACTGCAGATAATCATTCAAGGCGATTTTGGCGATCACCGCGCCACCGAAACCGCCTATTTCCGGCTCCCGTTTCGCGATTCCGACAAGCATGCTGTAACCGCCGTCGACTTCCTCCAGCGGTCCTGCAAAAGCTATTTCACCGGGCTCCGAACGACTCAGCTGTGCAAACAGTGCAGCGATCTGGTTGGCTTCGTTCCCGTCGGTGACTTCAGTATTCACAGCGCGATAGTCCCGGACTCTGCGATTTCCCTGCACGATGATCTGTTCCATACCGCCTGCATCAACCAGACGCAACCAGCTATAAAGGCTGGGATTGCCCTTCGACACCGAAAGAAACAGCCGCTCCGCATCCGGCCGCGTGACATAGATATCAGCTGCGCTGCTGCTCAGCAGTGCATTGACTGCCGGCGACGATTCGATGAGCCGCAGCACACCTTTGATCGGTATCAGGTAGGTCCGTTCGAAGTACGAAATCGACGATTCCAGATCCGTCTGCATCTGGCCGTACACGGACGACTTGATCAGGCGCTCGGCAAACAGATAGTGGGCACCGCCGGAGAGCAGTGCAATGGCAAGCCCGAATACCGAGAGCGCCGCCAGCAGCCGGCTGAACATCGACAGATTGCGGAATCGGATCACGGCACCTTTCCTGCCGCGGCAGCCGACGGATGCTGCAGTGCAACCGCCCGCTCCAGGCGTTCCTCGACCACGGGGTTGTCCGCGACAATGGCCGTCAGCCCCAGCATCTCCGCCCGCTCCAGATTGACGACGAAGTTGCCACGCGAGGGCGCGTACACCGGAATCTGCGCGGGACTCTCTCCATCGTTCAATATGCGATGGGCGATCCGCGCGGCCTCATAACCCTGCTTATACCCCGAATCGTCGACCGCACAGAGTATGCCTTCCTGCACGAACTGCTTCTCGTGACTGACATCGGGACGTTTGATGTTGCGC
>JBFEJM010000503.1:0-1990 GCA_041553175.1 Gammaproteobacteria bacterium
ACGGAACAGTTCTTCGATGCGGTGGAGCGGGGCGGTGAGACGACCGTAACCACCAGGAAACACAGTACACCTGCGCGCTGGCTGGGCTACGGCGGCCTTATTCCCTTTTTCGCACTAACTCTGTTGGCGCTGATTGGGACCGAGGCCATATCGGGCTGGGCGACTCAGGCGCTGATAGCCTATGGTGCGGTCATTCTGAGTTTCGTTGGAGCACTGCATTGGACACGCGGATTGGATGCGAGTGATTCCACTGACGCTACGCGCCTTCTCACCGTCTCGGTCATGCCGGCACTGCTCGGTTGGATTGCCCTGATGCTGCCGCTTCACGCCGGGCTCTTGCTGCTGGCTGCGGGATTCGGTCTGCTCTACGTATACGATCGAACGGCGTGGCAGTTGTGGCCCTGGTTCCTGTCACTGCGATCACATTTGACGGCCGGTGCGGTCGGCAGTCTGGTGGCGGTATGGCTGGGCAGCGCCGCCTAGCGTCATTCACATTCATTCAGTCAAGGAAATCGTGCGATGCAACAACAGTGTGCTGTCGGGATCATTATCATTGGCGATGAGATCCTTTCCGGCAAACGTCAGGACCGTCATCTGGCGCATGTTATCGGCGTGCTGGAAAAGCGGGGGCTGCGACTTGCCTGGTGTCGCTATGTCGGGGACGATCTGCAGCAGTTATCGGATGAGCTGCGTCAATCGCAGCTCGGGGAACTGCCGGTGATCTGCTTCGGTGGCATCGGAGCGACCCCGGACGACTGTACCCGGCAGGCGGCGGCCAAAGCGTTCGGCGGCACGCTGACACTGAATGCCGATGCAGTCGCGCTCATCGAGGCGCAATTCGGTGACGGAGCTTACCCCTACCGCATTCGCATGGCGGAGCTGCCGGAGGATTGCCTGCTGATTCCCAATCCCTTCAACGGAATTCCCGGCTTTACACTCTATGATCACCATTTCCTGCCCGGCTTTCCCGAAATGGCGTGGCCGATGCTGGACTGGCTGTTGGATACCTATTTTCCGCCACAGGCGACGCGGACGTTTGAGCATTCGATACGTGTGACAGGTGTTGCGGAATCGCAGTTGCTGGCGTTGATGGAGCAACTGACAGAGCGGTATCCCGATGCCAAACTATTCAGCCTGCCGCGGCTGGGCGACGTCAACAGTATAGAGATCGGTTTTCGTGGCGAGCGCGAGTATGTGAAAGCGGCCTTTGCTGAACTGCTGAGTGCCGTCAGAGCACGCGGTTTGACGGTGCAATCGGCTGCCTGAACGACGGCGCTGAGCTGGGATAATGACAGAAATACGGAGAACAGGAGCGTGTTTAGCGGGCAGCCAGCGTCTCGCCGATGTTCTGCAGCGCCGGCTGAATGTCCATGCCGACGAAGATGGCGCCGGCGGCTTCAATGGCATCAGAGTGTCGCTCGGCTGTCGCACCGCCCACGAATACCGGTATGTCCACCGCCTTAACCAGTTCCGGCAGGGACTGTTCGGTAACAGCGGACGCGAGGCGGGCGGAGCTGGACAATACAATCCCATCGCAGCGACGCTGATTGATCACCTCCGGTAATTGCTCCAAGGGCATATTGGCACCGAGTATCAGCAACCGGTAACCGCGATTGACGGCCGCGAGCGCGAAGAACAACAGACCCAGCTCGTGCAGTTCTCCCGGAAGACACGCCAGCAGCAGCAATGGTCCGCTGCTGCGCTGATTGAGGTGATGAATGCGCGAACCCAGCTTGTTGCGCAGGTAGACCGAAAAGAAGTGCTCCTCGGCCACGGTAATGGGGCGTCCTTTCCAATGCTCACCGAAACTGCGCAGCAGCGGAGTGGTGAGTCGACTGTTGACCAGGTCGACCGGGTACAGCGACAGTGCATCGTTGTAGATGAAATCCACTGCCGCCTCATCGAAACGACTGATGGCTGCGTGCATTCTCGACTGGTAGTCCTGCCAGACGTCGGTTGTATCGGCCGATACGGAGCCCTTTGCTTCCTC
>JBFEJM010000504.1:0-1977 GCA_041553175.1 Gammaproteobacteria bacterium
CAGTCCAGGAAACCGTAGGGGGTGTCGCGGACGATGTCATCAAGGCGGCCCACGGTCTATCCGGTGGTGGCGGTCTGGCCGGCCTGGGTACCTGCGGGGCGCTCAGCGGTGGCCTCATGGCCCTGAGCACGAAGCGCGGGCGCGACCGCGACAAGTTCGAACGCGGGAAATTCATCAGTAATTTCCGCCTGGGCGAGGAACTGGTCAAACAGTTCACGGAGGAGTTCGGTGGCGTCACCTGCCGCGAACTTCAACACGCCTTCACCGGCAAGACCTACGACATGTGGGATCAGAATCAGTACGCCGAATTTTCCCAGGCGCGCGGCGAGCAGTGCGCCCGCGCATCGGCGCTGGTATCCAAATGGGTGGTCGACAAATTGAAGTGACCGCAATGCGGGTTCGACGCGCCTTACCAGAGATGGGTCGAAACCCGTTCGATCGGCGCACTGCCCAACTGATTGACGTCGCCCTGGCGCAGCCAGCTCAGCAGTTCGGCCCAGGCTTCCTTGTCCTTCTCGGCGTCGCGCTTGATCAGTTCATGCACACCCAGCCCCTGCTCCGCCGCGCGGACATAGTTCTGTGTATCCCGAATACGTGCGACGACGGGAATTCCCAGCGCCTCCAGAAACCGTTCCAGCTTGGTCAGGGATTCGGTCCGGGCCTTGATACGGTTGGCGACAATGCCCAGGCGCTTGCCGCGCGCGCGCACCTTGCCGATCAGCAGCAGATCACGCACGAAATCCGCCGTCGAGTGAATATCGATCGCTGACGGCAATACCGGCACCAGAATGACATCGGCTTTGGCGACCCGGTTCTCGAAGTCATAGCCGGAAAATCCGGCCGGTGTATCCACAATAATGAAGTCGGTACCCTCCGGCAGCCGCATCTGCCAACTGCGCGTGGTACCGGGCTCGGGTTGCTTGAAGGCGGCGACGACGTGCACCGCAGACGCGGTTTCGGGGCGTGATTTCACCCAACGGGTACTGGATCCCTGCGGATCGAAATCGAACAGCGAGGTGCCGAATCCGCCGGCTGCGCAATAGCTGGCCAGGTTGGTGGCAACGGTTGTCTTGCCACAGCCGCCCTTGGCATTCATCACGATCACACTTTGAACCACCGGCAATATCACCTCGACTGAATTATTCAGCCCTGTTGTTTGTCTGTAGCCCTATATCCAGCTAAAGACGGAATCCGCGCGCGGACATTCCCTATTTACCGTCCAATGCCGCCAGAATCGCATTCAAATCCGGTATTCCGCGCATGCCGGCCGCGCTGACATAGAGTCGGCAGCACTCAGCTGCGCCGGCCGCCTCGCCCGCCACATCGCGGCCATCCACCAAAATGGTCGGTGACCCGTAACCGCGCGCGTAATCAGGCAGTGCCTCATCCTGACTATCCCATTCAACCCATATCGGCGCAATGCCCCTCGAACTGCAGGCCTCCCGAATGATTTCTCGCGCCGCCGGCACATTCGGGCAGGTGCGTTCGTAGACAAGTTCGATGCGTGTTTTTGTCATTGGAAAGTCAGATCTGTCGGGGCCGTCACACCTGCTTCGGCCGCTCGAAATGGCGACGGGTCATAAAAACCTCAGGCGAGAATTCACGCCCTTGAATTTTGATCATGCGCTTCAGCAGGAAATCAAACAACAGTGGATTGTGTATGCGAATCGCACGCAAAACAGTGCATTGGTCGGCCGTCAGCCAGCCGCGATCGAGAAAATAGCCGGGTGAGAACAGCGGTATCACACCGGGCAGCGGATAATCCGAGCCATTGATCAGACGGATATGCCAATCGTTGCGTGCGATCAGGGTCTGCAGAACGTCATCCCGGCGATTGACCTGGGTCACGGCAGAGATCTCGCCGAACAGGCGGCCGGCGAATTGCGGCTCGTCCATGAGACGCGCAAACAACTGAAAGTTGCTCAGCTCGGGGCCGTTTGGACCATGGTCCAGATCGACACCCTTGCCCAACGAGGC
>JBFEJM010000505.1:0-1977 GCA_041553175.1 Gammaproteobacteria bacterium
CTGGTGACCCAGCCGAACTGCGTTCTGGCCGACGAGCCGACCGGCAATCTGGACCGGCGTACCGCGCATTCGGTCTATGAACTCATGCTGGAGCTCAACGTCGCGCTGGGAACGAGTTTTGTCATTGTCACTCATGATCCGGATCTGGCCAATCGCATGGACCGGGTGTTGGAACTTCGCGATGGCAAGTTGCATCCGCGCTGATTGATGATTCAACCAGGTATGAACAATTTTTACGACTTGGCAGATTTCAGCGCCGCAGAAATCACCGAGCTCATCGCGCTTGCCCGCAGGTTGGACGAAAAGCCCGAACCAAGAGCGCTGGAAGGCAAGGTTTTATCCTTGTTGTTTCTGAGTCCGTAATTGCGGACGTTGGCGTCGTTCCAGGCGGCAATGGTGCGTTTGGGTGGCGGAACCTTTGTTATTTCGCCGAATATGTCCATCCACGGTCTCGAGTCGCGATCCGGTATCGTCATGGATGGTGTGGCAGCAGAGCATATTCGGGAAGCGGTTCCAGTCATTGCATCCTACGGTGACGCTATCGGTATCCGCGCGTTCGCGAAAAGAGAGAATCTCGCCGATGATCTCGCAGACCGCGAATTCCGCGAACTTACATCACTCGTTCAGACTCCGTACATCAATATGGAATCCGCGATCAATCATCCCTGCCAAAGCCTTGCTGACTGGAAGACCCTGGACGATCTGGGAATACCTGCAAATCGCGGAAAATTTGTTTTGTCCTGGACATGGCATCCGCGGCCATTGCCACTCGCGGTGCCCGCCGCAACAGTGCATATGGCCGCCATGCGCGGCATGGACGTGACGGTATTACGACCCGATGGTTTTGCGCTACCAGACGCGATCATGGATAAGGCGCGGCAGGCGGCAGCTGTAAGCGGAGGCTCGGTGAACGAGACCGACGATCGCGCGGACGCTATGCGCGGCGCGCAGGTTATTTATGTCAATTCCTGGACATCCGAGAGCCATTACGGTCACAAACGCGCTGAAGAGGGTTTTAAACGCGAACTAAGGGACTGGTGCGTGGACGAACCCTGGTTCGAGCATGCGGCCTCTGACTGCCGTTTCATGCACTGCTTGCCGGCGCGCCGCGGTGTTACCGTAACTGACAGCATACTTGATGGTCCCCGCAGCGTGGTTATCGCCGAGGCGCGAAATCGTATGCTGGTACAGATGGCGGTGTTGCATCAGATGTTGTCGAATTCCTAAGCTGACCCGTTAGTTTTTCGTTTGTAACGGATTTCGGCGCAGCCGGCGCTGCTGAATCACATAGACGCGCCAGGCCAGACGTACGAACAAAAAACCCACCAAACCCAGCAATACGCCCACCGTGACACTTCCGACCAATAACGGCTTCCACACACCCTGCATATCATTGATCAACTGACCCAGCGACAGCTCAAAGTGAAACTGCTGAGTCGGCAGGCCGAGCATCCAGGCCCCAAGCAGATAGGTGGTGTAGAAGGTAGGCGCCATCGTGAATGGATTGGTGAGCCACACCAGCACGACTGAGATGGGCAGATTCACCCGTGCCCAGATCGCCAGGCCGGCGGCAAACAGCATCTGGAACGGCAGCGGCAGAAAAGCACAAAACAATCCTATTGCGACACCCCCTGAAACCGAGCGCCGATTGAGATGCCACAGATTGCCGTCCTGCAGGCGTGCACCGAAGCGACGCAGATGCGGATGTTCCCGGAACTTGCGGTGATCGGGCAGGTAGCGCTTAATAAGACGTCGTGGCATAGACCGTAACGCGACCTTTGCGCGACACTACGATCGGCGGGATGCCGGTCGGTTTATTATCACCAAATTGTTCAAGGATGAACATGTTTCCGATTGCACTCGCCGTGTTATGCGGCATCCTGTGTGTCCAGTCTCTGGCCCAGTTACCGGCGCTCCAGGTCGTCTATGGCGTACTGGCGCTGCTGCTTATTTCCGCCTGTTTCTCCCGCACTCGAC
>JBFEJM010000506.1:0-1953 GCA_041553175.1 Gammaproteobacteria bacterium
CGTGGTCCGCGCCGATCGCGCCGAGCCGGTCAGGGTCGGTGATATCGCCAAGGTCGGTATCGGCGCCATCACACGCTATGGCGCGGTGACCCGCAACGGCAGCGGCGAGACCGTGGAAGGGCTGGTGCTGGGGCTGCGCGGCGCCAATGCGCGCGATGTCGTCCAACGTGTGCGCGCCACGCTGGATGAACTTCAACCCAGTCTGCCTGAGGGTGTCCGGATCGACGTGTTCTACGATCGCGGTCAATTGGTGAACAAGGCCGTGGGCACCGTTACCAAGGCGCTGCTCGAGGCGACCGCATTGGTGCTGGTGCTGCTGGTGCTGTTCCTTGGCGATCTGCGCGCCGCGCTCACGGTGGCGCTGATTCTGCCATTGTCGGCTTTGGCGACATTCATTCTCATGCAGCGCTTCGGCATGTCAGCCAATCTGATGTCGCTTGGCGGGCTTGCGATCGCGGTCGGCATGCTGGTGGATGCCGCCGTCGTCGTGGTCGAGAACATCGTGACGCAACTGGCCAGGCAGGGCGCGGCCGAACGACTGCCACGGTTGCATCTGATCTATCGCGCGGCGCGGGAAGTCGCGATCCCGGTCACCTCGGGCATTCTGATCATCATTATCGTGTTCCTGCCGCTGCTCACGCTGCAGGGGCTGGAAGGCAAGCTGTTCATTCCGGTTGCGCTGACCATCGTGTTCGCGCTGAGCGCATCGCTGCTGCTGTCACTGACGGTCATCCCGGTACTGGCATCCTATCTAATCCGGCATGTATCACACGATGAGCCGCGTCTGGTGCGCCTGCTGCAGGGCTGGTATCGCCCGGCTTTGACCTGGGCCCTGGCGAATGTACGCAAAGTCGGTGCGGCGGCAATGATTCTGCTGCTGCTGGCCGGTCTGCTCTACAGCCAGATCGGCAAGTCGTTCATGCCGACTATGGATGAGGGTGACTTGATCGTGCAGCTGGAGAAACTTCCGTCCATCAGTCTGCAGGAATCGATCGATATCGATATGCGGGTGCAGCGGGCCATTCTGGAGCGCGTGCCCGAAGTCACCGGCATCGTTGCCCGCGCCGGTTCCGACGAGTTGGGCCTGGATCCCATGGGGCTGAATGAGACCGACAGCTTTCTGGTGCTGAAACCGCGCGATCAATGGAGCGTGAACAGCAAGGATGAACTGATCGCGGCCATACGTGACGTGCTGGACGATTTCCCCGGTGTCGGTTATGCCTTCACCCAGCCGATCGAGATGCGGGTGTCGGAAATGCTCACCGGCGTGCGCGGGGATCTCGCCATCAAGGTGTTTGGCGGTGACCAGCGTCAGCTCAATGCAACAGCGGATGCGATTGTCGAGACGCTGAAGAACGTCGGCGGTGCGGAAGACGTCTATGCGCCGCGCAATGAAGGTGCACAGTATTACCGTCTGGTGGTCGATCGCATGACGGCCGGACGCCTGGGTATCTCCATGGACAGCCTGCAGCGCGATCTGCGGACGCAGGTTGAGGGCATGCAGGCCGGTACCATTTATCAGGAGGCACGCCGTATTCCACTGCTGTTAAGGGGGCCGGAATCGTTGCGACAATCGCCGGCGGAGTTCGCCAATCTGCGCTTCGCGCTGGCGGATAACGAGGTCACCGGACTTGGCAATCTTGTAACCATAGAGCGTACCGAAGGCCCGGTCGCGATCAAACGCGAGCGCGGCAACCGCATGGCGGTGGTGATCGCCAATGTCAGCGGGCGCGACCTGGTCAGTTTTGTCGAAGAGGCGAAGCGTGTCGTCGCGGAAAAGATCACTCTGCCCAGTGGTTATTATCTGGAGTGGGGCGGACAGTTCGAAAATCAGCAGCGCGCGGCGAAGCGCCTGTCCATCGTCGTCCCGGTCGCGCTCGGCCTGATATTCCTCACGCTGTTCTCGACCTTTCGCTCGGTGCGCCAATCGCTGCTGGTGCTGTCCAATATCCC
>JBFEJM010000507.1:0-1948 GCA_041553175.1 Gammaproteobacteria bacterium
ACGGTGTTGCCGATTCCAGTAATTGGTTGTTGCTGGATCCTGCTCCCTGATTGACTCGGTTTTCCTGCAGCGTACCGGATACCATGGCATGGGCGTGCATCCCCCGATGACAATCAATGCCAATTCCTTCCTGGCGTTCGCTTATCCGCGCCTGCTCTTCACCTTCCCCCTGTAGACAGGTAAGCTAGACTCCATACGTACGATTCCTTCTATTTTCCACAGATACCCCCACAACGCGGGGCAAAAGAGCAGCGCCTGAATGTCTGAGTCTCTCCAGCCGGATGCGAACTGGCACAAACAGCATGCCGCCGCATCGTTGCGGCGGCTGATGCCCCGTCTCGAGGCACGCTTCGCCGATCAGGTCGATAGCGACGAATGGCAGGGTTATGTACAGCGCTTGCGCGATCATTTCCCGCAGTTGTTCGGTTGTCTGTATCAGCTCTACGGTCGCCAGTACGATTTCTTCTACCATCTGGAGAGTATCGTGGCGTCGGCCACGGAGATGTGGCATGCGCGGCCCGCGGAGCTGAAGGCACTGGATGCACTGCGAGAGGCCGATCCCCACTGGTACAAGTCGCAGCGCATTGTCGGCGCGATGTGTTATGTCGATCTGTTCGCGGATGACGTCGTTGGGCTGCGCGATCGCATTCCCTATCTGCTCGAACTGGGGGTGAACTACCTCCATCTCATGCCCATGTTCAAAGTACCCGCGGGTGACAACGACGGCGGCTACGCGGTGTCGAGTTATCGCGAGCTGACGCCGCGGCTGGGAACCATGGAGCAGTTGGCCGAAGTGGCGGCGGAGCTGCGCCGTCATGGTATATCCCTCTGCCTGGACTTTGTCTTCAATCACACCGCCGACGAACACGAATGGGCGAAACAGGCGTTGGCGGGTAATGCCGAGTATCAGAGCTATTACCGCATGTACCCGGATCGCACCATGCCGGACGCGTTCGAGAAAACGATGACGCCGGTATTTCCGGATGAACACCCGGGTTCGTTCACCTACCGTAATCGAATCCGCAAGTGGGTCTGGACCACCTTTCACAACTATCAGTGGGACCTGAACTACGAGAATCCGGTAGTGTTCAATCGCATGCTGGAGGAGATGCTGTTCCTGGCCAATCAGGGAGTGGAGATTTTGCGCCTGGATGCGGTCGCGTTCGTCTGGAAAAAACTGGGTACCGACTGCCAGAATCTGCCGGAGGCACACACGATCATTCAGGCCTTCAATGCCCTGGTGCAGATCGCCGCGCCGGCGATGGTGTTCAAATCGGAAGCGATCGTGCATCCGGATGAGGTCAGCAAATATATCAGCGAGCAGGAATGCCCCTTATCCTACAATCCACAGCTGATGGCGCTGTTGTGGAATTCTCTTGCAACCCGCAAGGTGCGTATTCTGAAACACGCCATGCAGCGGCGTTTCGCCATTCCAGCCGGCTGCGCCTGGGTGAACTATGTGCGCTGTCACGATGATATCGGCTTCGCCTTTTCCAATGACGATGTGACCGACCTCGGGCTCGAGCCGGCGGCGCACCGGCGCTTCCTTACTGACTTCTATACCGGACGTTTTCCTGCCAGCTTTGCCCGCGGTCTGCCGTTCCAGGAAAACCAGGCGACCGGAGAGGCACGCATATCCGGCACCTGTGCCTCGCTCGCCGGTCTGGAACTGGCTCAGGAGACCGGCGACGCGGAGGGTATCGACCTCGCCGTGCGGCGCATTCTGCTCATTCATGGCGTCATCCTCACCATCGGCGGCATTCCGCTGATCTATCTCGGTGATGAGATCGGCG
The DNA here is from genome assembly GCA_041553175.1 of Gammaproteobacteria bacterium. Taxonomy (GTDB): domain Bacteria; phylum Pseudomonadota; class Gammaproteobacteria; order Thiohalobacterales; family Thiohalobacteraceae; genus JAHJQQ01. The sequence continues at coordinate 1,794 of JBFEJM010000507.1, forward strand.
CGCTGAATTATTACGATTACGAGCAGGACACGGCCAAGATCGGTGATACGCGCTGGCTGCACCGGGCCGCGTTCGACGCGGATCGCGCCGAACAGCGGCGCGATCCGACAACGACACCGGGCCGCATCTATCAGGAGCTGCTGCGGCTGATCCAG
>JBFEJM010000508.1:0-1947 GCA_041553175.1 Gammaproteobacteria bacterium
AAGCCTCAGCAGCGACGGTTGCAGTAACAGATAACGTTCGGACTCGTTGTCGGACAACAGGTAGTTTTGCAGCTGCCCGGAATTCGAGAATAACTGGATGTTGGCCTTGGCCATCGCCACGATATCCTGACTCTGCTGGGACAGCTGGTCGATCAGCGTGGCAATTTCGCGTTCGGATTTCTCCTCTGCCAACGCGCTGAGCTGCTGATATGCGACCCAGGCCAGCGCCAACAACGGCAGCACCAACAAAGGCAGCAGCAACGCCAGGAGTTTTGTCTTCAGCCTCAAATCGATATTCCCGTCAGTTCACGATATCGGCGAAGATCGAATTCCATGTGCGCATGGTCCGTGGGGGAAGCACGTCATAGTACTCACCACGCTTCAGCACGTCTGGTCCCGGATTGATCAACGGGTCATCGAGGTGTTCCGGCGGGAGCAGTTTCTTGGCGGCCAGATTCGGTGTCGGATATTGCAGGTAATCCGCCAGGCGGGCGGCGATCTTCGGCTCGTTGATGAAGTCGAGAAACGCAAACGCCAGATCCTTGCTGTTCGAGTGCGCACTGAGCGCCCAGTAGTCGATCCAGAGGTTGGTGCCGTCCTCAGGAATAACGTATTCGATATCAGGCAGTATCTCGCGCAGATACAGGGCGTCTCCGCTGTACATCTGGGCCGCCAGGACTTCTCCCTTGACCAGGGATGAATCCTCCGACAGCGAAATGTAGGAGTAGGTCTTTACCGAGGGCTTCTGCTTCAGCAACAGTGTGCGTGCTTCGGCCAGTTCCCTGGCATCGGTACTGTTGGCCGAATGCCCCAACGCCATCAGGGCCATGCCGATGAGATCGCGCGAGTGCTTGATCATCACGATGCGGCCCTTCAATTCGTCGGCCGGATCGAACAGCTGCATCCAATGCGTGATTGGCTGGGATACCAGATCCGACCGGTAGGCGATCCCCAGTGTTCCCCAGAAATAGGGCACGCCGTAGCCGGGCACGCCGGCCGGGTTCTCCAGCCAATAGGGGTCGATATGCTTGAGATTAGGTGCATCGGCAGCGCTTATGGGCGCCAACCAGCCGCGTTGATGATAGATCCGGCTGGAGAGGCCATTGACCAGAATAAGGTCATAGCCTTTGCCGTCCGCCGCGATCAATATATCGTCCCGGGTCTCGTCGGTCTCGAAATAGCTTAAGTTCAGTTTGACGTCGTGGGCTGCCTCGAACTCGGCAACCACGTCAGGATCGATATATTCAGACCAGGTAAGCACATTGAGTTGCGCCACCGGCTCCGCGCTCACCGCGCCGCCGCTGCCCAGCAGAAGTGTCACCGCAAGCAGACATCGGCGCCAATCGCGCCCGAAATTGAGAATGGCCATGTGCAACCCCGGATTCTGAAATGAGTCTCCAGAGTAGCGACCGGAATCTTTAATTCTTCAATGTAGACAGATAGTTAAAAGCCCTCTTTCCAGACGGAAACAGCGTCTGCGAGCCCCTCATAACTGACTGAAAATGAAAGAATACCGATGAAACCGAAAAGCTGAGTATGCGTCGACAGGCCGGACGACGGCCAGTCCGGCCTGGGGCCAGAGCAACGCTGAAGGGAAAAAGAAATGGTGGGCCGTGTAGGATTCGAACCTACGACCAATGGATTAAAAGTCCACTGCTCTACCAACTGAGCTAACGGCCCGAGTCGCGAAAGCCGCACATCATACCGCACCCGAGGCGCGGGTCAAAGTGCGAATCAGACCGCTTCCAGCCGACGCAAGCCCTTGGGCAACAGCCGGAAATCCACCAGGGCGGTAATCAGGGCCGAGCCAAAGCTGGCCTCGTCCTCGTAGACCATTCGGTAATACTGGATCTTCATGGTCAGGGCGCTGCCCAGCACGATACCGCCAAAGGCAATGAAGGAACCGATAGCCAGCGTCGAAACCCCGGTAATGGCCTGACCGATGGT
>JBFEJM010000509.1:0-1935 GCA_041553175.1 Gammaproteobacteria bacterium
CGCGTTTGCACCTGTTGCGCGAAGGTGTTGATCACGGCCGGATCGGATATATCGCGACGTTGGGCGGTCGTGGACATCAGCAGATGATTGCGTACCAGCCACGCGACCAATTGCCCATCATACTGACTGAGACCGTGGTGCTGACAGAACTGCAGCGCATCTTCGGCGCCGAGTTCGGAATGATCGCCGCCGCGCCCCTTGGCGATGTCATGGAACAGGGCCCCGAGCAATAACAGTTCCGGCTTGGGTATGGTGGCCATGATCTCGCTGCACAGCGGAAATTCATGCGCGTATTTCTTTACCGCAAAGCGGCGCACATTGCGCAGTACGAACAGCGAATGTTCGTCTACGGTGTAGACATGAAACAGGTCGTACTGCATCTGCCCGACGATGCGGCCGAACATCGGCAGATAGGCGGCCAGTACACCGTAACGGTTCATGCGCTGCAGTTCGTGCCATACGCCTTTGGGCTGCCGCATGATCTCCATGAAGATACTGCGCGTGCGCAGATCATTGCGGAAGTCGTCATCGATCAGATAACGGTGATCGCGGATAAGACGGATGGTCGACGCACGCACACCCTTGAGTTCGGGATGTTGGGCGACCAGCAGGAAGAGCTCCAGCAGCGCGAACGGGTAGCGAAGAAAGATGCGTTCGTTCTTCGCTTCGATGAAGCCCTTGCGCGCCTGGAACCGCTTGTTGATCTCGATCGGTTCGCCGGGGTCGTCGGCGTAGATAATCGCCTCCTGGAACAGCTGCAGGAGCATTTCGTTCAGACGATTCAGTTCGAATACCGTGCGGTAGTATGTCGTCATGAACTGTTCGACCGCCAGATTCGGGCTGTCGCCCTGCTGAAAGCCGAGCAATTCCGCGAGCGTTCGCTGATGGTCGAACAACAGCCGATCTTCGCGCCGTTTGGTCAGTGAGTGCAGGGCGAAACGTATACGCCAGAGGAAGGTCTGGCCCTCGCTCAGCGTGCGGTATTCGCGCTCTGTCAGGAACTGATGCGTGACCAGATTATGCAGCGTATCGGCACCGAAGTGACGTTTGGCGACCCAGCCGATCATCTGAATGTCGCGCAGACCGCCCGGGCTTTCCTTGATGTTGGGCTCGAGGTTATAGGCGGTATCGTGGAACTTGTGATGGCGCGCAATCTGCTCCTTGAGTTTTGCCTCGAAGAAACTCGCGCCGGTCCAGATGGCGTCTTGATCCGTGGCATCGCGCATGGCATTGAACAATGCCTCGGAACCCGCCAGCAGGCGCGCTTCGACCAGATTGGTGGCGATAGTGATGTCCTGTCCACCCTGGGTCACGCAGTCGTCGATGGTGCGCACACTGTGGCCGACCTCGAGGCCGATATCCCACAGCAGCATGATCAGTGTCTCCAGACGTGCCGCCCGGGCAGGGGACTCAACCTCCGGTAACAGGATCAGCAAATCGATGTCGGATGCCGGCAGCAGCTCGCCCCGTCCATAACCGCCGACGGCAACCAGCGCCAGATCGGTGGCGTCGCTTTCCATCACATGCGGCCAGATTCGACATAACACCCGGTCGATGAGTTGGCAGCGACCGTTCACCAGTTGATCCGCCGGGACTCCGGCAATGAAATGCTGATAGAGGGCCTTATCGCCGTCCTTCAGTATTCGGCGCAATGTGGCGCGGGTATCCGCGCCGGTGGCGAAGGCTGCCTCCAGCACGGCCGGATCGTACAGGTCGGTCGACGGTGGCATAACCGCTGTTGGCACTAGAGGCGAGGTTATATCGGCGTTTGTCATGGCAGCAGCGGCATGCGGTCCAGTGATTCGTCCGCCGCCAGCGTGAGGACTTCATGACCGCTGTCGGTGACCAGGATGGTGTGTTCCCATTGAGCGGACAGGCTGTGGTCCTTGGTGACGACAGTCCAACCGTCGGGCAGCAGCTTGTTGTGGCGTTTGC
>JBFEJM010000510.1:0-1929 GCA_041553175.1 Gammaproteobacteria bacterium
CCGCGCACCGACCTTGAGATCACCGAGAATGGTATGCGCCAGTGTCTCGCCCGAGACATCGGCCCAGAAGCCGTCACCGGGCAATGTCACGGCAGTCAGACAGACACCGCTGACCGCAATGCTGTCGCCGAGCTGCACGTCAGCGAGATCGAGCTTGCCGGTATGCACACGCAGGCGCAGGTCACCGCCTTTCGGTTCCAGTGCCGCAATCTCGCCCACCGCTTGAATGATTCCGGTAAACATCCGTTCACATCACCCTTTGTTCGTCACCGGTACGGCCGTGATTCGCCAGTCCCTGCCGACGGCGCGCACATCGCGAATTTCCAGCGCGACCCGCTCGTCCATTTGCGTCAGTCCGGGCAGGTGGAACAGCCCGCGCGCACCATCGCCCATCAACAGCGGCGCGACATACACGATCAACTCGTCGATCAGACCGGCACGCAGCATGGCACCGGCCAGCACGGCACCGGTCTCCAGCAGGACCTCGTTGATCTCGCGCGCAGCCAGTTCATCCATTACCGCGGCCAGATCCAGACCGCCGGCAACGGCTGGCACCTGAACGATATCCGCGCCGGCCTGTGCGAGCGCGGCAAGCTGACCCTTGGCATCGCTCGCTGTCAGCACCAGTGTCTGCCCCGGCTCACGGAACAGCCGCGCCGACGCCGATACACTCAAGTGCGTATCCAGCACCACCCGCAGTGGCTGCCGCGCCCCGTCAGCGGCGAATTCATCCAGTCGCACCGTCAGCGACGGATCATCCGCCAGCACCGTCCCGGCACCGGTGACGATGGCGGAACTGCGCGCCCGCAGCCGCTGCACATCCGCGCGCGCCTCGGCACCGGTAATCCATTTGCTCTCGCCCGAGGCCATGGCGGTGCGGCCGTCCAGACTCATGGCCAGTTTGCAGCGCACGTACGGTCGCTGACGCCGCATGCGACTGACAAAGCCCGGATTCAACGCCTCTGCCTGGACCGCCAAGACACCGCTTTCGACGGCGATACCGGCCGCGTGCAGCTTGGTGAGGCCGGCACCGGCCACGCGTGGGTTCGGATCCGGCATGGCCACTACCACCCGCGCGACGCCGGCGGCTATCAGCGCATCAGTGCACGGCGGCGTGCGGCCATAATGGCAGCAGGGCTCCAGCGTCACGTAGGCCGTGCCCCCCCGCGCCTGCTCACCCGCTGCGTGCAGGGCATGGATCTCCGCGTGCGGCTCACCGGCCCGTTCATGCCAGCCCTCGCCCACCACTTCACCATCCCGCACCAGTACACAACCGACGCGTGGATTGGGATCGGTCGTGTACAGGCCGCGCTCGGCAAGCTGCAGCGCGCGGGCCATGTATTCGTAGTCAGCGGTCGCGGTCATGGTCCTGAGCATTCGACATCCGGAATTCGGGATTCAGCAACACCCCGCTTACTGAACCCAGAACCCTAATCCCCGCTCGCCTGATCATCCGGCAGCAGCGGAATCTGATCGCGCCTTTCCTCGGGCGACGGCTCCTTCTCCAGCCGCTCGATTTCTTCGCGGAAGGCGTTCACGTCCTGGAAACTGCGGTAGACCGAGGCAAAACGCACGTAGGCCACCTGGTCCAGTTTGCGCAGCTCGTCCATGACCCATTCACCCAGCTGGCGGGACGGAATCTCACGCTCGCCGCTGGCACGCATGCGCTGCTGGATGCGCGTGATCGCGTCCTCGATCGGTTCGGTCGGCACCGGGCGTTTTTCCAGCGCCCGCACGATACCGCCGCGCAGCTTGGACTCATTGAACGGCTCGCGGATGCCGTCGCGTTTGACGATGCGCGGCATCACCAGCTCGGCCACTTCAAAGGTGGTGAAGCGCTCGCCGCAACTCAGACATTCCCGGCGCCGCCGAACCTGCACGCCCTCGCCCGCCAGCCGCGAATCGATCACCTTGGTTTCTTCAGCGCCG
>JBFEJM010000511.1:0-1925 GCA_041553175.1 Gammaproteobacteria bacterium
CTGCGCCGCACGATCCGGATAGTTCAGTCGCAACACCCGCTCGGCATCAGCCGCCAGATCTTCCATGTCCAGTTTGCGGTAGGCCTTGATCAGGGTTTCCAGGGCAATCGGCACGGCGGGTGTGCCCTGGTAATTCTGAATGACCAGCTTGGCCCGGTTGGCCGCCGCCACATAGGCGCCGCGACGAATTTAAAAGTCGGCGACGTGCATCTCGTAGCGGGCGAGGTTGTTGCGCAGGAAGATCATGCGCTGTCCCGCGTCCTCAGCATAGCGGCTGTCCGGAAAGCGTTTTACCAGTTCGGCGAAATCGAAGAAGGACTGGCGGGCGGCACCGGCATCACGTTCGGCGGGGTCACGCGGCAGAATGCGATCGATGAAGTTGTCGCCGCGATGATAGTTCACCAGACCGCGCAGATAATAGGCATAATCCAGGTTCGCATGGCGTGGGTAGGTTTTGATGAATCGGTCCAGGGCGGAGATCGCCGATTCAGGTTCATCATATTTGTAATAGGCATAGGCGGATTCCAGCAGCGCCTGCTGGGCAAAGCGCCCGAAGGGATAACGCGCTTCCAGCTTCTCGAACAGGTCGATCGCCCGTTCCCAGTTGGATTCGTTCATGGCCTCTTTGGCCTCGGAGTACAGCTTCTGGGCGGACCAGTCCTTGGTTTCGTCGATCTGGTCCGGCAGTAGCGCGCAGCCGCCCAGGAACGTGATCAGTACCAACAGAATTGTAGCGAGACGCATGCAGTTACCTTGTGATGCCATAAGTGAGAATACCGTACCCCGGCGCCGGTTGGCGCGCGGGCAGTATACCTCAAACGGAAACCGAGGCCGATGAGTCGGCAGGTGGATCTGAGCGCTGTCGTGCCGGATGCGCTGGCCGGTCAACGCCTGGATCAGGTGCTGGCGGAACTCTTCCCGGAGTATTCGCGCAGCCGGCTGCAACAGTGGATCCGCAGTGGCGAGGCGCGGATCGATGGCGCGCCGCGCAAGGCCAAGGACCGCGTGCTGGGCGGTGAGCGGGTCGAGATCGCGGCAGTGCTGGAAGAGGATACCCGCTGCCAGCCGCAGGACATCGCGCTGGATCTGGTCTATGAAGACGCCGATGTGCTGGTGATCAACAAACCCGCCGGCCTGGTCGTGCATCCCGCCGCCGGCAACCCCGACGGCACGCTGCAGAATGCCCTGCTGCATTTCGATCCGAGCCTGGCGACGGTACCGCGGGCGGGGATTGTCCATCGGCTGGACAAAGACACCAGCGGTTTGATGGTGGTGGCGCGCAATTTGACCGCCCATCAGGACCTGGTCGACCAGCTGCAGGCGCGCAGCGTCAGCCGGGAATATCTGGCGATTATCTGGGGCCTGCTGGTCGCCGGTGGCACGGTGGACGCGCCGATCGGACGCCACAGTGTCGATCGCAAGCGCATGGCCGTGGTCAGCGGCGGCAAACCGGCGATCACGCATTACCGGATCGAGGCCCGCTATCGCTCCCACACCCTGGTCCGCGTCAATCTCGAAACCGGCCGCACCCACCAGATCCGCGTGCATATGGCGCACATTCGGCACCCGATTCTGGGTGATCCGGTCTATGGCGGCCGTCCCCGCCCGCCGGCCGGAATGGCGGAATCGACCCGCGCCACCGTGCTCGGCTTCCGCCGTCAGGCGCTGCATGCCACTCGGCTCAGTCTCAGGCATCCCGGCCACGGCAAGGTGATGGAGTGGCACGCGCCGCTGCCCGCAGACATGCAGACACTGATTGCGGCACTTGAACACGATCTGGAAGCCGCGGAAGATTGAGCAATGAACGCAGCGATGCAGCCGTCGCCGCCTGACCGGTATGTAATCCCATGACAGTGGATACACCCTGGATCATTCCCGACTGGCCGGCGCCCACCTGGGTCCGGGCCGTCACCACGACTCGACAG
>JBFEJM010000512.1:0-1917 GCA_041553175.1 Gammaproteobacteria bacterium
CTGAATGCCAGTCCAGCAGCGCTCGAACAGGAGATCCATGGCCTGACGTGTCAGCTGATGCACCACATCGTCCTTGCGGTTGCGGTTACCGCGCCCGGCATAGTTCAAATGCGAGAGATAGAACTTGTCGATATCCATCGCATCCATGAGATCGAGAATGGCCGGCAGCTCTGCGGCATTGTCCTGTGTCAGCGTGAAACGCAAGCCGACTTTGATGCCGTGTTGCTGACAGAGACGGATACCGTACATGGATGCCTCAAAGGCGCCCTCCAGACGACGGAAGCGGTCATGGGTTTCGCGCAGGCCATCGATGCTGATCCCGACATAGTCGTAGCCGACTGCGGCGATGTCGGCGATGTTACTCTCATCGATGAGCGTGCCGTTGGTCGACAGCCCCACATAGAAACCCATTGCCTTGGCGCGTCTGGAAATGTCGTAGATATCCGGCCGCAGCAGCGGCTCGCCACCGGACAGGATCAGCACCGGCACAGCGAAGGCCTTGAGATCATCCATGACTGCATAGATCTCATCGGTGGAAAGCTCGCCGGGAAAATCATGGTCGGCGGAAATGGAATAACAGTGTTTGCAGGTCAGATTGCAGCGCCGAATCAGGTTCCAGATCACCACCGGCCCGCTCGGCGTTCGTTTCGGTCCGAGCGGTGCGTCGCTTGCCAGCGCCTGCAGATATTGCGTGATCCGGAACATGGCAGTCTCCAAAGAAGCATCAGGTTCGAAATGCATCACACCAAAGGGCGCGAGGAGCGCAAAGACCAACGACTCAAAGCTTTTCTCTGTGTCCTCTGGTGTGAAACATTTTTTCTTACCACTATGCCGGCCTGTGCGATAGCGTAGAGTGATGGGCGTATGTTATGCCATATCCATTCGGCGCATTACGGCCTTTGGCCTAATGCGCCCTACGTTCTGCACTCAACCGGTCAGGCGCATACCGGTCTTTTTCAGAATGCGGGTGCTGAACAGGACATCGTAATCCCGCACATCCTCACCCAGCAGCGCAGCGATACGCTGCACCTGCGACATGACCTCGGCGCGATCCTTGCCGTGCACCATGGCGAACAGATTGTAGGGCCAGTGCGGCAGATGTCGCGGGCGATGGTAGCAGTGGCTGACGAATTCCAGCGCGCCGATACGTCGCCCCAGTTCGCGCACGACATTATCCGGCACGTCCCACACCGACATGCCGTTGCCGGTGTAACCCAGGCGGTAGTGATTGGGGACGGCGCCGATGCGGCGTATCACGCCAGCGGACTGCATGCGACGCAGGCGCGCCATGACCTCATCCGGACTCAGCTCCAACTCCGCCGCCAGGGCGTGATAGGGCCTGGCAACGCGCGGTAAGCCGGCCTGGGTTGCAATAATAATGCGGCGATCGGTTGCGTCGATGACGGGACGCGTGGCGGCAGCATCGAGCACGGCGTTCATGCGTCAGACCTTGAACTTCAGACCCACGAAGAATTCCTCCTTCTTGGGCATGTTGAATACGGGGTAGCCGGTGCGTTGCTCGATGGCGCGAATGACGGCGCGTATCCGTTCCGGTGAGTCGGTGGCCAGCACAAACCACATGTTGAATTCGTGATCGCGGGCGTAATTGTGCGCGACCTCGGGAAAGGCGTTGACCTGCTCGGCGACGTGCTCGAAATCGTCCGGCGCGATCTGCATCGCCGCCAGCGTCAGCCCGCCACCCATGAGCTCGGCCTGGTACATGGGACCGAACCGGCTCAGCACGCCGCGCTCCAGCAGGGCATCGATACGCGCGAGCAGCACAGCCTCGTCGGTGCCGAGTTCGGCGGCCACCTCCGCATAGGGAAATTCACTGATGGGAAAACCGTCCTGCAGTCGATTGATGATACGACGATCCAATGCGTCGAGTTCCGCCGCTGCTGGGACATTGAGCGGAGC
>JBFEJM010000513.1:0-1912 GCA_041553175.1 Gammaproteobacteria bacterium
CGGCCATGACCGGGTTCAATTCAATCGCACCCGCCTGCAGCAGACCGATGGTCAGCACGGCATCGAGACAGGACAGGCTTAGTATCCCCAGGACCAGGTAGCGGAAGCGGGTGGGATGGACATCGATGTAGGCCGGCTCGCCATCGCGCCGTACATTACGTCGGCGCCGGTGTCTGAGGCCCTGCAGCAGGGTTTGCGCACTGAAACGGCGCCGTTCCTGCTCCTCTCGACGCTCACGCGGCAGATCTGCCAGCGGGTATGGATATGCCATACGACCCCCTTGTTATCGTTTGACGGGCCGGGTCGCCAGGAGGCCCCGCCCGCTTGGGTTGTAGGCCAAGAGTGCCATGTTTTCGACGTCATGGGCAAGAGGTTCTGGGCGACTTTCCGTCGATTGCCTACAAACAACCGCAGTGCCGGGCCGGCTAAACGGGCTCCAGATGCTCCACCACCAGTTGCAGACTGGTGATGCCGCGGAATTCATTGGCATCGACGCGGTAGGCCAGACTGACCCGTCGGCCCACCAGATCGACAATCTCTTCCTGATTGAAGGCAATGGCGTCGATCGCAGCCTGGGTCCCGTTACGCACGGTCAGTTTCAAATGATTGGCCCCCACCACGCGCTGGCCGATCACGTCGAACACACCATCAAAGATCGGCTCGGGAAAATTCTGCCCCCAGGGGCCGGCATTGCGCAGCAGTTCGGCCAGTTCCAGGCTGAGGTCCTCGGCCGACAGTTCACCATCGCTGTGAATGACGCCTTGCAAGGCGTCGGCATCCAGATGACGACATACCTCGACGTCAAAGGACTGCTGAAACTGCGCCAGATCGGTTTCCGCCAGGGACAGGCCCGCCGCCATGGCGTGACCGCCGAATTTCCGGATCAACCCGGGATGCAATGTCGACACCGCCTCCAGACAATCGCGGATATGCAGCCCCGGCACCGAACGCGCCGAGCCCTTGATCTCGCCGTCACTGGCGCGGGCAAATGCAATTACGGGTCGATGGAACTTCTCTTTCAAACGTGCGGCAAGAATACCGATCACACCCTGATGCCAGTCCGGGTCGAACACACACAGACCGGTCGGCAGCATCCCCTCTTCCACGTGCAGTGTCGTCAGTGCGGCGAGTGCCTGCGTCTTCATATCGCCTTCGATCTCACGCCGCTCCCGATTGAGCTGATCCAATTGCTGCGCCATGCGCAGTGCCTGCTGCGGGTCGTCGGTCAGCAGACATTCGATGCCCAACGCCATGTCTTCGAGCCTTCCTGCCGCGTTCAATCGCGGACCGACCGCGAAACCGAGATCGCTTGCGACCAGTCGAGCAGGATTGCGATTGGCCACGCGCAACAAGGCCGTGATACCCGGCACACATCGACCGGCGCGAATACGGCGCAGGCCCTGTTCAACCAGAATACGGTTGTTGTGGTCCAGCGGCACGACGTCGGCCACGGTTCCCAACGCGACCAGATCGAGCAGATTGGCCAGATTGGGTTCTTCTATGTTCTGTGCGACGAACCAGCCTGTGCGGCGCAGACGCGCGCGCAATGCCACCATCACATAAAACGCGACACCGACACCGGCAAGATTCTTACTCGGAAAGGGATCGTCCGGCAGATTCGGATTGACGCTCGCATCTGCAGTGGGCAGGCGTGCACCGGGCAGGTGATGATCGGTAATCAATACCCGCATGCCGTGTGCGCGCGCGGCCTCGACACCGGCGAGACTGGAAATACCGTTGTCGACCGTGATCAGAAGATCGGGTTGCTCCACCGCGGCGACCTCGACAATCTCGGGCGTCAGGCCATAGCCGAAATCGAACCGGTTGGGCACCAGAAACCCGACCTGGGCGGCACCCATGCTGCGCAGCGCACGCACGGTCAGTGCCGAGCTGGTCGCACCGTCGGCATCGA
>JBFEJM010000514.1:0-1907 GCA_041553175.1 Gammaproteobacteria bacterium
CGAAACGCTGAAGTGGCAGGATGAGCTGGCTGCCCAGACCAAGAAGATCATCATGTATCCCGCCTTCGTCGGAACTGTCGTCATGGGTGTAATGTTCTTCATGATGATCTACCTGGTGCCGCAGCTGACCAGCTTCATCGCCTCTGTCGGGCAGGAACTTCCCTTTCATACCCGTGCGTTGATATTCGTTTCGGATATTGTCATCGCCTATTGGTATGTGATTCTCGCGTTACCACCGGCCCTGTTCTTTTTCATCCGTTATCTGGCGCGCGTGAACCCACGCGTGCAGTACGGCCTCGATGGCATGGCGCTGCGTGTGTGGCCGCTCGGACCCATCTACGGCAAGATTCTCCTGTCACGCCTCACCAGCAATTTCGCCAGTATGTATGCCGCCGGCATCACCGTACTCGATTCGCTGAGAATATCCGAGCAGCTTGTAGACAATCTGGTGATCGAAGAAGCGCTCAAGCGCGTGCACCGCCAGATCAGCGATGGCGTCGGCCTCACCAGCGCGTTCGAAAACACCGGGCTCTTCCCGCCGCTGGTCATACGCATGCTGCGCGTGGGCGAAAACACCGGGGCACTGGACAATGCGCTCGCCAACGTCAGCTACTTCTACAATCGCGACGTCAAGGAATCGATCGAACGGGTTCAGGTCCTGATCGAGCCGGCACTGACAGTCGTTCTGGGCGCGCTGCTAGGCTGGGTCATGCTGTCCGTACTTGGTCCCATATACGACATCCTCGGGAAGATCACCTGATCATGCTGCGCCAGATCCTATTCCTAACCAGCAACTGCCTGACGGCCTATCATTACGATGGACGGAAACTCGAGCGCGTCGGCTGTTTCGTCGGTGCCGAGGCCGGGCTTGCGCATTTCGACAGCTATCTAGAGCGCGTCAATGACGTTCCGGCACTGGTCCTTACGGACCTGGTCGAGGAAGACTTCCGTACCGACAGCGTCGCACACACCCACGGCAGGGACCGCAGGGCATTATTAGAGCGCCACGTCTCGCGACTTTATCGTGGCACCGATTACCGTCACTCCAAAGTACTGGGGCGCGACCCACAGAATCGGCGCAAAGATGAGGTTTTGTTCAGCGGCCTGCTCAACCCGGAATTCGCCGACATGTGGCTGCAGGCGATGGCTCATCACAAGGTTCCCGTTGTAGGCATCTATTCGCTACCGCTGTTGAGCACGCGTCTTGTAAAGCAGATCTGGAACAAACGCAGCGACGTGCTTCTGGTCACGCACAATGCCGCGAGCGGACTCCGACAGTCCTTCTTCAGCAATGGCCAATTGCGATTCAGCCGCTTGACCCCGGTAGGCACTGAACTTGATCCGGCGAACTATGCCCAGTTCGTGCACGCGGAAATCGGCAAGACAAAACGTTATCTTTCGAATCTTCATCTGCTTCAGCGCGATGTCATTCTTGAAGTATGCATGATCAGTGGTGGACCCTATCTGGTCGAACTGGAGCGGATGCGCAGCCAGGAAACGCTGACGCACTACAGTTTGATGGACACTGTGGATGTGGCGAAACGCGTCGGCCATCATGGGCATTTGCCGGAACATCACTGCGACGAACTTTTCGCTTTCGCGTTGGCCCGGCAACGGGAGAAGAATCACTACGCGAACGACGTGCATCGCTATCACTTCCGACTGTTTCAGGCCCGGCAGGCACTGCATGCCGGTACAGTGCTGGCTGTTATTGCAGCCGTACTCTGGTCCGGCATGCAGATTGTCGATGGTCTGCTGTACCGAAACGAAACCAGGGATACGGAACAACTTCTTGCCATTGCCGAAAACCGCTACCTGGAGATTCAGCAGCGGGCGCCTGCATCGGAACTCGCGGCGGAGGATGTCGATTTAGCGGTTACCACAGCCGGGCGACTGCAGGAACAGCG
>JBFEJM010000515.1:0-1893 GCA_041553175.1 Gammaproteobacteria bacterium
CAGACCGCTCTACGCATCCGTTTCCACCGTAACGTTGCCGCGGCCTACCGCCAGATGGGCAACCTGCTGGAAACCGCAAATGCATTGCAGGCGGTCGACGCGTTGCAGACCGACCCCCAGCAACGCCTGGAAACCCAAGTCGACATCCTGCGCAGCCTTGCGCTGCTCAACGAGCTCGTGCTGAGCAACCTGCAACCGTCGCCGCCCGGGGTGGCCGGCGGCTGGATGCAGCTGGCGCTGCTGGTGAAAAAGCACGGCAGCGACCCGGAAGCACTCGCACCGCTGCTGGCGGAATGGCGACAGCGCTTCATCCAGCATCCGGCACTGCCGGAGCTGCTGACAAACTATCAGCAGCAGCTGCAAATGCAGCTGCAGCGCGCATCGCATATCGCGGTATTGCTGCCCCAATCCGGCACATTCGCAGAGGCCGCCGCCGCGATCCGCGACGGCATCGTGATCAGCCGCTTCCAGCAGGCTGCAGAAAAACGCCCGGAGCTGCGCTTTTACGACGCCACGGATCCGGCAGGCATCTGGCCGCTTTACAACCGCGCAGTCGCGGACGGCGCCGAACTGGTCATCGGGCCGCTACAGAAGGACGCCGTGGCACAGCTGCTGCGCGCAGGTGAACTTCCGGTGCCGGTACTGGCCCTCAACCAGGTGGAGATCGGTTCCGCACCGCCCGCCAACCTGTTCATGTATTCACTGTCGCCCGAGGACGAGGCCCGCCAGGCTGCCGAGCGCGCGTGGATCGACGGGCATCGGCGCCCAATCATGCTCACGCCACGAGGAGCCTGGGGCGACCGCCTTGCGGAGGCCTTCGAACAGCGCTGGCGCGGCCTCGGTGGCAGCGTGGCCGGCGCGGGTCAGTATGACGACACGAGCCACGACTTCACTGACACCATCACCGCGGTCCTGCACCTTGACCAGAGTGCGGCCAGAAGTCGCGAGATTGAGTCCTGGCTGGGCCGCAGGGTGGAGTTTGAGCCACGCCGACGCGACGACGCGGATGCGGTATTCATGGCTGCGCGCCCGGTACAGGCGCAGGGCATCCGTCCACAACTGCAGTTTCACCACGCCGGTGACCTGCCGATTTATGCTACGTCGCACGCCTGGACCGGACAACTCGCGCCCAACCAGGTCGAGGACCTGAAAGGCATCATGCTGGCTGACATCCCCTGGCTGCTGTCCAACAGCACCGGCGACGCCGACACCAGAAACACCATCACCCGTCATCTGCCGAAGAGTGGCTCCGCCTATGCGCGGCTTTACGCCATGGGGATGGACGCGCTGCGCCTGGTGCCGCATCTGAAACGCCTGCACAGCAGCCGCTATGAGTCCCTGGACGGCAGCACCGGCAATCTGTACATGGACGAAGTCAACCAGATCCATCGCCAGCTGATATGGGTGCTGTTGGGTGAAGAACCGAAAATCCTGGGCTATTCGCCGCGCCTGGACCTCCAGGGGAATGGTCTTGGGGTAGTGCCGCCAGCGCCGGGGATGACGGAAACGACACCGACGCGCTGATGTCGAAGACACAGGACATTGGCAAGGATGCCGAAGACCGTGCCGCGGCGTTGCTGATGCGCGCAGGCCTGCGGCCAATGGCGCGCAATTACCGCTGCCGCGGCGGCGAGATCGACCTCATCATGCGTGATGCGGAACACCTGGTATTTGTAGAGGTCCGCTATCGCAGCCATCCCGCTTTTGGCGGAGCGCTGTCGAGCATCGGCACCGGCAAGCGGCAACGCCTGATTCGGGCAGCGCAGCACTATCTCTTGTCCAGCGGCTGGCAGGGGCCCTGCCGTTTCGACGTCGTCGGGTTCGATCGTGACTCGGGCGGCGACTGGATCCGCGACGCGTTCACTGTCTGAGATCGACCAACGGCAGCCGGCA
>JBFEJM010000516.1:0-1883 GCA_041553175.1 Gammaproteobacteria bacterium
ACCCGCTGGGTTTCACCACCGGAGAGTTGCTGCACGCGCCGCGTCAGCAGCGGGCCGAGGCCGAGCCAGTCGACCGCCTGTTCGAACGGAATACGCCGTGCCGTCGTCCCTGCACGGCGCCAGCCATAATCGAGATTGCCGCGCACATCGAGGTGCGGAAACAGCGCCGCATCCTGGAACACATAGCCGACCCGGCGCTGGTGCACCGGCAGCGCGAAATCACGGTTGCTGTCGAGCCAGCAGGTATCGTTGATCCGCACCCGGCCGCGCGCGGGATCGAGTCCGCTGAGCGCGCGCAGCAGGCTGGTCTTGCCGCTGCCGGAATGACCGAACAGACCCGTCACGCCCTGACCGGGCAGTGCCAGCTCGACATTCATTCGGAATGTATCGCGCTGCAGATCCAGTGTGATATCCAGCCCGCTCATCGACCCACCTTGCCGCTGCGGCCGACACCCGCGCTGTACATGACCAGCAGTACCAGAAAGGAAAAGCCGAGCAGCAGCGCCGACCACAGATGCGCGGTCTGATACTGCAGTGCCTCGACCTGATCGTAGATCGCGATCGACAGCACCTGGGTCGCACCGGGAATGTTGCCGCCGATCATCAGCACCACGCCGAACTCGCCGACGGTGTGGGCGAAGCCGAGCGTGATGGCGGCCAGAAAGCCGGTGCGCGCCAGCGGCAGCACAATGCTCAGAAAACGGTCGGCCGGTCCGGCACCGAGCGTGGCCGCCGCCTCCAGCGTGCGCGGCGCGATCCCGGCGAAGGCATTCTGCAGCGGTTGCACCACAAACGGCAGTGAGTAGATCACCGAACCGATCACCAGCCCGGTGAAACTGAAGGCGAGCTGCGGACCGCCGACTGCGTCCATCGCGGCACCGATTGGCCCTTGCGGACTGAGTGCAACCAGCAGATAAAACCCCAGCACCGTCGGCGGCAGCACCAGCGGCAGCGCCACCAGCGCCTCCACTGCTGCGCGCAGCCGGCATTGCGTGCGCGCCAGCCACCAGGCCAGCGGCGTACCCAGCACCAGTAATACCAGTGTCGTCACTGTCGCCAGACGCAGGGTGAGCCACAAGGGGGTGGGGTCGGGGAAGGTCATGCGGGGAGTATATAGAAAACCCGAACAGACCCGAATGGCGCGGGCGTTGTTACCCCGCTATTCCGTGCCGGACGGATAAGGTGAGTGCGGACGCATCGGGGCAGACCGGCAGCGGGTCAGGGTGCGATCACATCCTTCACGATGGCGGTCAGCGCCGCGTCTATTTTGCCGACGACAGGGCAATCCGCAACGCCATGCCGCCGGGCGATGAAGGCGGGCTCATTGTAACCGAGCCAGACCTCGCCGAGTGCGTCTTCCCAGACCAGCGCCTTGAGCGGCAGGTCGATTCCCACCGACTGTGCGCATTCCATGAACGGCGTCCCCCCTTTTGGATTGCCGAAAATCAGCAACGTTGTGGGCCGCAGCGATTTGCCGACGTTGGCTGCCCCGGCTGCATGGTCGACCCGGGCGAACACCGTGAAGCCGCGTTCCGTCACAACGCTCTCGAGCCGGCTCATGGTGTCGGCGGCGCTGTGAGGACTCTTGCTGGCGATAAGTCCGTCGGTGGCATGGACAACCGGGACGCAGGCAGCCAGGAAGAGCGCGATAAGTGAGCGAACGATTTTCATAAGTTGCTCCTCTGGATTGGTATCGGTGTGCAGTGTCGTACGCGGTGCCGTGAGGTGTGCAGGGTTTCTATGGCCGAATGCGGATTGTGGCCGAATGCGGATTGCGGCCGAATGCGGATTGCGTTCGGTGCGCCGGCGTTTTGCGCCAGCTCAATCAGAAGACGAATGAACGCCGGAAAGTATTCCATGCTTCCGTGTCTTCAGTCTCATAC
>JBFEJM010000517.1:0-1881 GCA_041553175.1 Gammaproteobacteria bacterium
ATTGGGCCAGCGGCCGTAATGCGCCGAATATGGCACGGATTACAAACATACGGCGCAATACGCTCCGCTATTACGCCCTACGCCGGTTTACGGCGATTCCTCTTGTCCGAGCCTTCCGTAGCTGACATCAATTTGATTTTCCTTCGCGCGCCTTCGCGTCCTTCGCGGTGAAAGTTTTTTTCAAATGTTCACTCATCATCCAGCGTATTGCGCCAGCGCTGATCATCGCGCACGAACAGGCGATTGACTTCCTGCGGCCCCCAGCTTCCGGCCGGATAGGTATGAATGAAGTCGCGCTCGGTCGCCCAGACCTTGATGATCGGATCCACCACGCGCCAGGCCCAGCTGACCTCGTCATAGCGCAGGAACAGCGAGTGATCGCCATCGATCACATCCAGCAGCAGCGCCTCATAGGCGTCGATCCCGCATTGTGACACGGTACAGCTGGCCGCATCCATGCGCTGTGTCTCGGCCAGCATTTCCAGACCGGGCTGTTTGACCTGCAGTTCCAGGCGCAGACACTCGTTGGGTTGAATGCCCATTATGAGCCAGTTCGGCTTGAGCTGTTCGATCTGGGTCTCGCGGAATAGCTGCTGCGGCGGATGTTTGAAGCGAATGCTGATCTGCGATGTGCTCTGCGCCATGCGCTTGCCGGTGCGCAGATAGAACGGCACGTTGCGCCAGCGCCAGTTGTCGAGATAGAGCTTCATTGCACAGAAGGTTTCCGTGGTGCTGCTTGACGGCACGCCCTTCTCTTCCAGATAGGACGCCACTTTCTCCTTACCGACAGTGCCGCGCGCATACTGGGCGCGGAACGCATGCGCATGCACCGCGCTCTGGGTGATCGGCCGAATCGAACGCAGCACTTTCACTTTTTCATCACGTAACGATTCCGCATCCAGACTGGCGGGCGGCTCCATCGCCACCAGCGTCAGCATCTGCAGCAGATGACTCTGCACCATATCGCGCAACGCGCCGGCACCGTCATAGTAG
This sequence comes from Gammaproteobacteria bacterium, assembly GCA_041553175.1. Classification (GTDB taxonomy): domain Bacteria; phylum Pseudomonadota; class Gammaproteobacteria; order Thiohalobacterales; family Thiohalobacteraceae; genus JAHJQQ01. The sequence goes on from JBFEJM010000517.1 coordinate 994, forward strand.
CCCGCGCGTGATTCGATGCCGGCCGACTCGGCATGACTGATCTGCACATGGTCGATGTAGTTGCGGTTCCACAGCGGTTCCAGCATCAGGTTGGCAAAGCGGAACACCAGAATATTCTGAATGGTGCCCTTGCCGAGATAATGATCGATGCGGAACAGCTGTTCCTCGCGCCAATGACGGTGCAGGCGCTGATTCAGGATCTCGGCGCTTTCCAGATCGTAACCAAAGGGTTTTTCCAGCACGACGCGGCGCCAGCCGTCGTCCTCGCGACTGAGCCCCGCGTCCGCCAGTTGACTGCTGACGGCACCGAAATCCGCCGGCGCCACCGCCATATAAAACGCAATATTGGAGGGATACTCGGGCTGTGCCAGCACCTGTTGCAGACGACCGCACATGGTCTCGTCGTCGAGATCGCCCTTGAAGAAATGCAGTCGCGCGCGAAAGCGGGCCAACACCTCGGCATCAATACCGGCGCGCGCACGCGGCCCCAGCCATTCCTCGACCACCTTGCGCCAGGCCTCATCGTCCCAGTCGCGCCGACCGACGCCCAGCACCCGCATGTCGTCCGGCAGACGCCCGGCGTGTTCCAGATGATAGAGTGCCGGCATGAGTTTCTTCTGCGACAGATTGCCGGTCGCACCGAAGATCACAAATGTGCAGGGTTCGAGCATGTGGTTAACCTATCCTTGTTGTAACTGCTTGGTCGCTTTAAAGACGCTTTATCCGCAAAGGACGCGAAGGCGCGCGAAGGACAACAGCTTCATATTCGCCACGGAAAACACGGACAATGCCAGAGGCCGCAAGTCGATGTAGGGCGCAATAGCGAAGCGTATTGCGCCGGATGCCTGTACCGCGAAACACATCCGGCGCATTACGGCCTTCGGCCTA
>JBFEJM010000518.1:0-1863 GCA_041553175.1 Gammaproteobacteria bacterium
ACCTGAGGCGGTGGTGTGAACAGGCCGATGAGCCGCTGTTTCGCGACGCCGATGGTGGGGAGGTCGGTAAGCACACCCAGGTGGCATGCCAATCCGAATCGGCGTGGGTGTGCGAGCCCTTGCCCGTCGCACAGAATGACATCGGGCGCGGTGTTCACTCGGTCCAGTGCTTCCAGTAACGGGGGGATTTCGCGAAAGGACAGCAGGCCCGGTACATACGGAAACGCCGTTGGCCGCCGGACCACGATCTGTTCTACCGGGATCAGATCGGGGAAACGCAGAACGACCAGCGCGGCACGCGTGATCTGCCCTCCATCCTCGAACCCGATATCGACACCGCCGACATGATGAACAGGACCGAGCCGATCCTGGCGCTCCACCTCCTGCGCGAGTTCATGCTGAATCAGCCGCGCGTATGCCGGACTTACCCGCCAGGGATGTTGTATCGATGTATTGAAACTGGTTGCGGTTGCGATCATGGGTGCTATCAGGGTGAGTGTTTTACAGATAGATTGTGTTCAACTGGTTGGTGAAAAAATCAGCTAACAGCGCTTCCCCTTGCTGACTGCTGCCGCCGGATCGGATTGAATCCAGCGGCAGCGAGAATCCATTTCATTCATCACGGAAACGCGGGCATGGTGGGTTCCATGCCATGATCACTTGCTTCAGGATGGTGCCGATGAATCATGTCGCTGATGCGTTTCACCTGCCCAAGTCGTACATCGACCATTAATAAAATTTGTCCGCCATCAATTGCCGGTTCAAACTTTTTCAACTGACTGTTGGGAACATCCGTCCCGATCATCCCCGCACCCCAGGCGCCTATGCCCGCGCCAGCGAGCGCCATCGCGAGAATGGTACCGCCACCGAACTCAAGTCCATTGGGTGGGAACAGGATCGCCACCAGACCTGCGAGAATTCCGGTGGCACCGCCAATGACAAGGCCCATTTCAATGCCGTGCAAAACATCGCTACGCTGCAACAGCGTGGCGCTCGGCAGGTTATTCATGGGAATCCCCTCACGAGCGAGAATATGGATGTGCCGTTCCTCGATACGTGCCAATAGCAACTCATCCAGGATCTGGCGGGCACGCTGAATATCCGGGAGCAGGAAATAGAGTCTTCGTCTCATGTGGCGATCTCCTCTGCACTTGCGCTGCGATCCGCAATCATTACTGCCTCTCCGCGCGGGCTCGAAGCTAATACAAGTATAGAAGACGAAAACGGCGGCAGTGACGGTGGGCAGAGATGTTCCCGCATGCATACGGAATCAGCAGCGATGTCGGGTACATCCACTGAGCGGGCCCGAATTGCCGCCGATTTAAGCCACAATCTGAGTGGTGCTATTGCGAGATACAGCTGACCAGCGCAGCGGCGTTCTTTCGGCCGCAACGTCGGAGAGGCGCTGGATGTTCAGTCTTCCCGGTCCAGACTGTCGAGCGGGTTGCCTCTGTTTTCAGTGTTGAGCGATTCCAGATCGACACCATAATCGTCGCGTTCGATATCCAGTGAACCGGACCAGTCTTCGGGTGGTTCTATGGCGTCGATATTGAGGTCATACCAGGTGTCTACGTCGAGTTCCTCGACTGTACCATCGAAATACTGTATCTCCAGCGTTCCGTCATCGGCATCAAGGGCGACGATTTCAAAGTTATCGCCGGTCACTGTTCGATACCAATCGCCGATTCGCGGTTCGTACTCGGTCGCCATGAGGGTTATCTCCTGCGCAGCAATGTTGGAGCGTACCTGTCGCCCCATCTCATGGGGCAATTTATTTATAGGACCATCGACAGTGAATGGCAAGACATCTTTCGCATTGTTTGCAGTATCTGCACAAGCGTATGATCTTGCCCAAGGAAAGTG
>JBFEJM010000519.1:0-1854 GCA_041553175.1 Gammaproteobacteria bacterium
ACAGCAGTGCGGCGATGGCGAAGGCATACCATGCAAGCCGTTCGTTGCGTCTGGTTCGTGCCCGTGCCGTATGCAGACATTTAAGGCCGGCGGCGAGTGAGCTGATGGTCCAGGCAATATCAGACCACCACAGCAGGGCAACACCCTCCAGCAACCCGGAATAGGTGCCTATCCCATACACCACGACAAAAGCGACCAACGCCGACAGCGTCAAGACGCGAGTTCTTGAAGAGGCGCAGTTTACCCCGTTCTCGATAAGTGTGTACTCCTCTCTCTCATGCTTGATTTTGTGCGCGGTAAAGCCACGGCCGAAGCCACGCACTGTATCAGGTTGGCAGTGTTGTAGCGGATGTTCCGATAAGCTCGTGGATAGCTGGATGTCGCCGGAAATAGGGATTCCATATTGATGACAGTAGTCGGTTGCTGCCGGTTCGGCAACACAGTATCGTTTTTCCTGGTATGTGCATTGACGTGTATTGGGTAAGTTGACGCACGAATGATCACGGGGTGGATGGGCGGGATGCTGCGCCAATCAGCAGTATGACCATCGCTGACAACAGGATCCCCGGCACGATTTCATACAGCCCGGCAATCGGCGCGAACTGCTTCCATAACACCACAGTGACACCGCCCGTGATGATGCCGGCAAGTGCGGCGCGGCCGTTCATGCGCGGCCAGTACAGCGTGAACAGCAGCGCCGGGCCGAAGGCGGCACCGAAGCCCGCCCAGGCGTAGGCGACCAGTTCCAGGATTTTGCTGTCCGGGTCGAGCGCCAGTCCGCCGGCGATCGCGGCGATCACGATCACCGCACCACGTCCCACCCAGATCAGTTCCCCGGCGCTGGCGCGCGGCCGCCATAACGCGCGATAGAAGTCTTCGCTCAACGCGGCGGCGGCGACCAGAAGTTGCGAATCGGCAGTGCTCATGATGGCCGCGAGAATGGCGGCGAGCAGCAGACCGGCGATCAGAGGATCGAACAGAATGCCGGTCAGATAGATGAAGACCTTTTCGCTGTCCGCACCGGTCAAGGGTGTATCGAGTCCGCCGATGCCGGCGATCCCGACCGCAATCGCGCCGAGCAGCGTGAGGGTCACCCAGGTGACCGCGATGCGCCGTGCGAGTACCAGTTCATCGCGATGTCTTATGGCCATGAAGCGCGCCAGAATATGCGGTTGGCCGAAATAGCCGAGGCCCCAGGCCAGGAGTGAAATGATCGCGATGGCGCTGAGCGGGGCGCCGGTTGCATCCGTCAGTGGATCGAGCAGGGCAGGTTGCGTCTGCTGCAGTTGGTCGAGCGTTGCCTGCCAGCCGCCTTGCCGGTCGATGGCGACCCAGGGTACGACCAGCAGGGCTGCCCCGATCAGCAGTCCCTGCAGCAGATCGGTCCAGGCAACGGCAAAGAATCCACCCATGAAGGTGTAGATGAGTATCAGCAGGGTGCCGACGATAACCGCGCTGCGGTAGTCCCAGCCAAACACGGTTTCGAACAGCTTGCCGCCCGCGGCCAGGCCGGCGCTTGTATAGAAGGTGAAGAACAGGAGAATAAACGCCGCACACACCAGTCGCAGGACATGGTTGGGATCACCGAAGCGTTGCGCGAAGAACTCCGGCAGGGTCAGGGCGTCGTTGTAGTGTTCGGTCTGCGTGCGCAGCCGCGTGGCAACAATGCGCCAGTTCAGGTAGGTCCCGACCAGCAGGCCCAACGCGATCCAGCCGGCCTCGAAGCCCGCGACATAGGCGTATCCCGGCAGGCCGAGCAGCAGCCAGCCGCTCATATCGGATGCCGCGGCGCTGAGGGCGGCAACCCAGGGTCCCAGCCGCCGCCCACCCAGGAGGTAGTCGCCCAATGTGTGG
>JBFEJM010000520.1:0-1851 GCA_041553175.1 Gammaproteobacteria bacterium
AGTCACGCTGTTCCGCGTTCAGCGGCGACCGCAGGAGCAGATCGACAAAACCCAGCAGACCGTTCATCGGCGTGCGAATCTCATGGCTCATATTGGCCAGGAATTCGGATTTTTCACGGCTGATGTTCAAGGCGCGTTTACGGGCGAGATCGAGCTCGACATTCTGAATCTCCACCGCTTCGAGGGTTTCGCGCAGATCCGCCGTGGCCTGATCGACCTGGTGCTGAAGTTCGGCCTGGGCATTTTCCAGTGTCTGCGCCATATTGTTTACGCCGAGTTCAAGCATGCCCAGTTCGCCGCTGGATTCGGCCGGAACCCGCACCCGCAGATCGCCGGAGCCAAGCCGCTGCACCGCCTGCGTCAGTTTGAGAATGGGGCGGGATACCCCCAGGCCGATACGAAGCGCGAATACGATACTGAGAATCAGCGCCGATACGGTTATCAGCAGACTGGTCATCAGGATCTGGGCTTGCCGCGCGCGTGTCGCCGCCCGGGACAGTTCAACCTTGACCCATCCCAGCGGCTGGATGTCGCGCGCGTTCCAGAGTTCGTCGAAATCGCTGACGGTCAGATCGACGGCCCGAATGGGCGCCTCGAATTCCAGCAGGTCGTTGAGTTCGAGCCCGCTGTCGGAGGGCGCCGTGGCCTGGATCAGAACGCGATGGGAACGGTCCATGATGCTGATGCGTGCCACATCGGTTTCCCTGAGGGCAGCATCGGCGAGATTCTTGAGGATATCGTGGTTGCCGGCAAATACGCCATATTCGCTGGCGGGGGCCAGCTGATTTGCAATGGCGCGACCGCGATCGATCAGGGCCTGGTTCAGGTCCTGGATGCGGGTGTTGACGAAATAGAAACTCAGCACCAGCGCAATACCGAGTGCCGGCAACACCGCGGCCATGAGTATGCGACTGTGGATGCCCTGAATTTTCATTGCTCCCGTATGCCCTTGGTCCGCAGTTGTTCGGTCAGATGCGTTTCGTCGGCAATGGCGATACCCAGTGATTGTGCCACTTGCGGATTGACGGCGACAGAATAGTACGCCGGATAACGCGGTTCGCCGAGGGACCAGCGTTCTGTCCGCATCAGTTCCGCCAGCCAGTCACCGGCTTGTTCGCCGATCTGGCGGGCATTTGAATAAACGGCGGCAAGTGCGCCGGCACGTACATAGGCCCGCGAAAAGCCAATGACCGGGACGAAATTGCGATAGGTGGTGAACAGGATTGCCTGCAGGTTGGTGCGATTGAAGACCTCCGGATCCGGTAGCGCCAACAGGACATCGGCGTCCTCCATCAGTCGCGCCAATGATGTCACCGGATTGGCGCCGCGATCGACGGATTCGCTCATCAGCGTGAGGCCGCGCTGTTTGGCCAGTGCCGTGAGTTGTTCTTTGTTCTGCGCGGAATGCGGACCCGTAAGCACCGCAAGGCGCATTCTGTCCGGGAGTACGAGTTGCAGCAGATCCAGCTGCCGTTCCAATGGCTGATCAAGATAGATCGCACTGCGCTGGCTGCCGGTGTTTCTTTCCGTCGGCTGCTGGCTTCCGAGCAGGACCCGGTAATCACGTTCAGGTATCAGCAGCGACAGTACCGGAATGGGGCCTGCATTCTGCAGTGCCAGAGCCGTCGCGCGGATGCCGATGGGTACAATCAGCGCCGGCCGATCGGCAAACGGATCGGTATCAGCGGCTGATTGATCCGGAACCGGTCGAATATCGATTTCCGCACGCCCCGGCGTCAATGTCTGCAAGCGCGCTTCAAGTGCCTGCGCGACTTCCGCATAGGCGCCGCCGGATCCACTCAACAGCACCTGCACCCGGGGCAATTCGCTGCCCTCGGCGGCCCGGCCGGC
>JBFEJM010000521.1:0-1844 GCA_041553175.1 Gammaproteobacteria bacterium
CTGACTAAGCCCAGGTTCCGCTGAGCAATTCCGTCCGGAACGGGGCGGAGTATAGGGCGAAAATGGAGCTTCCGTCAGCGGCCGAAACCCAAGTCCAGCGGGTCGTTCGGGTCGACATCCTCCATGAACGGTTTGGTGCGATCGTTGTTGGTTACCTGGTAGACCTTGCCGACCCAGTTGTTGAGGATCGCTTCCGCGGTGTCGTGCCAGGTGTTGTCGATCTGCGGCGTGATGAGTTGTTCCGGCAGGCCCGGTATCGGCAGGTCATCGCGCCGTGCCTGTTCCAGTTGTTCGCGGTACTCGTCCAGGATGGCCTGCGTCTGCAGGCTGAAATAATTTTCCGGGAAGGGCGGGTAGTCGTCGCGTGCGCCGCCGACGTAGCGCAGCACCTCGCGCTTGTATTCCTTGAGCAGGCTGATGGTGTCGTATTCCGGGTGGCCCTGGAAGAAGATGATGCGGAAGCCATCCTCGCTGACGGCGAGATGAACCCCCGCTTCGGTGCTTTCCGCCAGCACATGCAGGCCGGCCGCTTCAAACTGGCTGCGGTCGACCTGATTGAAGCGGGAGTGCGGCACATCGAAGCGGGTGTTCACGCCCATCACCAGCGGGTGCTTGCGATCGACGACGCGATGGGAATGCACGCCCCAGCGTTTGAAACCGAGTGGCCGGCGCTTCTGGCCGTAACGGAACTGCAGTACCGCATGGGTGGCGAGACAGGAACAGATGGTCGAAGTGACATTCTGGTAGGCCCAGTCGATGACCTCGATGAGCGGTTCCCAGAACGGCTCCAGCGCCAGGTCCGGTTGCGATACGTTGGCGCCGGTAATGATCAGTGCATCCAGACCGGCGGTCTTGATCTGATCGAAGCTTTCGTAATAACGCTCGACATGCGCCTGCCCTTCAGGTCCGCGCGCAAGTTCGGACAGAGTAAAGGGGTGGACATAGAACTGGGCAATCTGGTTGCTCTCGCCGACCAGGCGGAAAAACTGACGCTCGGTCGCCGCCAACGCCGCGTCGGGCATCATGTTGAGCAGGCCGATGTGCAGTTCGCGGATGTCCTGATGGATCGCGACATCGCCCGGCACAATGGTTTCGCCTTCCTCTTCCAGGCGGGCGAAAGCCGGCAGATCAGTGTTGGCAACCAAAGGCATTGCTGCTGTCTCTCTCTTGCTATGACCGGCCGCTGTGTGCGGCCGGCGCATTATACGCCGGCTATGAAAAATTCAACCGCCCGCGGCCAGGGTTCGGCGGCGCGGAGTCCTGGCGTAGCTTGCTGTTGCCGTCAGGACTCCCGCTCCAAAACCGTTTCGATCAGGTGCATGAAATCGGCTTCGTCCTGAACCTTGGCAAGTTCAGTGGTCGTGACGGTATAGCCGTACTGCCGGGCGATGGCTTCGTAACGCGGGATACGCGAATAGAACAGGCGCGGGAACATCCAGCGTACAAAGTCATCCGGATCGATCATGGCGACATAGGACAGACCACGCTCCTGCATATAGATCGCGAGTTGTTCATCCAGAAACGCCTCCCGATAGTACAGCGGTTTGGGGTCGGCCTCGGCGCGCCGGATCAATTCCTGTTCATCCGCCTCGGTGGCCTTGAGGTACAGAATGAGGCTGTGCTCGGCCAGTATCTCAATCGCGGCGGGGTCGTCCAATTCGCAGACGCTGCCGCCGGCATCATTGACGAAATGCTGGTAGCCGTAGATTTCATCGGCCTTGTGAATGAATTCGGGCACATCCTTCATGGCGGCGATCTCGGCTATACGGTGCAGTTCCTGCCGATGCTTGAATTCCTTCAATCCCAGCCCACCCAGTTCCGGGTTACCGAGTTTTCCCAGGAAG
>JBFEJM010000522.1:0-1843 GCA_041553175.1 Gammaproteobacteria bacterium
CCCACCGCGACATTGCTGTGGCATCGCGATGTGGAGGGCAATTCGGTCGCCACGGCCACCTTCGATGCGCAGGCCAGCCAGCTCGTGATCGAGAGTGAAGTCATCATTCAGCAATTCAATGAAAACCCGCTCGACTTCCTGCTGGCTGACTACGCGATCAACTATCCCTTCGCCTATCAATCCGATGACCGGATTATGCTATTGCCCTATATGGCCTTTCCGGAGGCCCAGACGAAGAATCTTCTGGGTGAGTGGATGACGGGCCTGATTCAGCCCGGCGAACTGATGCAGACCTATACCTTGCTGCAACGGCTCAACAGCCATATTCACCAGACGCTGTCGTATCGACTGCGGGAAGAGCCCGGCGTTCAGCCCGCGGCGCAGACCCTGTCCTACGGCACCGGTTCCTGCCGCGACTTCGCGTTGCTCTTCATGCAGGCGGCGCGCTGCCTGGGTCTGGCGTCTCGCTTCGTCAGTGGCTATCTGCATACGCCGCCTTCTTCGACCAACTACGGTTCGACCCATGCCTGGGCCGAAGTCTACCTGCCGGGCGCAGGCTGGAAGGGATTCGATCCGACCATCGGTGACGTCGTCGGCACCGATCACATCGCCGTGGCCGTGGCACGCCTGCCGGAATCAGTGCCACCCATTGAGGGTACGTTCATGGGGCCGCCGGGAGCGAATCTTGAAGTGGGCGTATGGGTCACTAGAATTTAACTGTTGCGCGACGTGTCATGTGACAGCGACAGTTCAAACGAATAGCCATGTAACTACTGCGTATCGAGGAGCACCACGATGTCAGGCAGGGATTTCATTCTCATGATCGTGACCAGCCACGATCACATCGACGCCGATCATCCGACCGGCCTGTGGTTCGAAGAATTCGCCGTACCCTACACCCGTTTCCGCGCTGCCGGTTATGCGGTCGAGGTCGTCAGTCCACGCGGCGGCAATACACCGATCGATGCGCGCAGCCTCGAAGGCTATGAGGCCACTGCGGCGAATGAGGCCGCCCGTTCCGTCCTGCGGGCGACGCGTCGCCTGGACCAGGATATCAGCGCGAAGAAGTACGCCGCGGTGTTCTTTCCCGGCGGCCACGGCACCATGTTCGATCTGCCGGACAATCCCGAGGTGCAGCGGCTTGTCCGCGAGTTCGCCGAGGCCGACAAGGTGATCGCGTCGGTCTGTCACGGCCCGGCCTGCCTGGTTGGGGTGATGCTCAAGGACGGCACGGCGTTTGTTAAAGGCCGCAAGGTGACGGCCTTTACCGACAGCGAGGAACGCGCCGTACAGCTGGACGAGGCGATGCCGTTTCTGCTGGAAACCCGGCTGCGCGAGCAGGGCGCCGATTTCGTGCCGGCGGCCGACTGGGCCGACAACATCGTCGTCGACGGCAAACTGGTGACGGGGCAGAACCCACAATCGAGCGGCTCGGCGGCGGATGCGGTAATCAGACTACTGGCGGCCCGGCCCCGAAAACAGCTGGGCGATGTCGAGAGTTTTCACGCGCGCCCCGTGTGAGTTTGACTAATATCATGTCCAGGAGGCCGAAACCGGCTGATTCAGCGTGAATTCAGGTAGCTGTGGGTACCATGGAGGCGTAATCAGAAGAGGAATGCAGCCATGTTACTTATCGATGGACTCACAATTGCCGGTATGCTGGTCGCGATCGCGATGGTGGGTGTGATTGTCGCTGTATGCACCACCAAAGGGTGCGGCTTCTGATCAACCGTTGAGCGTGCCGTTTCGGCCGCTTCGCAGTCCGGCGCAATACAAAGGATATTGCGCCGGACGCCGCTATGACCGCGCCGTCTTCTCCAGCCGCGCCAGCACAATAGCACCG
>JBFEJM010000523.1:0-1804 GCA_041553175.1 Gammaproteobacteria bacterium
ATCGGCCTTGTCGATCTCGTCGATGAGCACCACCGAGCGGCGCTTGGCTGTATGCTCATGCCCGTTCGGCAACAGCCGCGCGACATCAGTGGGGTCGTTGGCGCGCAGGATCGCCAGCCCGAGCGCATTGAAGCGGATGTAGTCGAGACTGTCGGCGGCACTCTGACCGGCCTGCGCGGCATGGAAGCGCCCGATCGTATCGTAGGTGTAGAACAGATCGCGCGAGACACTGGTCGATTTGGCCTCGAACTTGAGCAAGGGATCGAGCCCGAGTTCCCAGGCCAGGCTGGTGGCGAGCTGAGTCTTGCCGGTGCCGGGTTGCCCGGTCAGCAGCAGCGGTTGACCCAGATGCAGCGCGACATTGACCGCGTCGACCAGACCGGGATCGGCCAGATAGCCGGCTGGATCGGCATGACGATCCAGCAGCGAGGGCGGTAATGTAACCGGCGCCGACGCCTGCCGTTGCGCGCCGATGCCTTGATACCAGTTGGCGTTGGCCATTGTTCAATTGCCTCCTTCGTTTAAGCAGCGCTGCAGATGGTTGCGCAGTTCGCGCGCCAGCAGCTCCATCGGGATGCCGCCGGATTCGTCCGCTGTTTCCGCCCTGCGGAACAGCTCGCGTACCCAGGGCTTGAATTGTTCGGCCAGCACCAGCGGATCGCGGATCACGCCGCGCGATTCTCGACAGAAGCGGCCGGCATGTTCGTCCAGCCAGTTCAGTACGTCGGCCTCGCGCACGGCTTTGAGCGGGTCCAGGGTGACGAGTGAAAGTCGAGCGCTGGCCATGTTTCCGAGCGTCGCAATGAAATCACAGACACTCTGATTTTTCTTGCCGAGTTTGCGCCGACTCCACCACGAAAGCGGAGAACAGTCCTTGAGATGAAAGCTCAGTACAACGAGCAGAGTCTGATTCGGCGACAGGTCCGGCCAGTCGGACCAGCCCTTGAGCCAGCGCCGCACGAGTTCCGCCTCATCGTTCTGCCAATCGACACTGAGAACCGAGGCGGAAATCATCACCGGACAGCGATGGCGGGCGACTTCACGTGCCAGCGTTTCGCTATCCGCCTTGCGTTCGCCGGTCAGGGCCTCGGACAGCCGGCAGCGCAATCGGCGCTCGCGTTCATCCAGCGCGCCGCCGGGTTCGCTCCAGCGCAGATCGAGGTGATGCACGGAGCCGGCTTCAGCACTCAAACCGAGCAGACCGGGAAAGGTGACCCGCTCCAGGCGTTCCAGAAACGCGGTATGGGCCTCGCGTTCATCGCCATGGACGATGGCGACAAAGGGTCGGCGCGGCCGTGTGTCGCGGTGCACATCCAGGGCATCGGCCAGCTGGTCGCGCTGATGGCTGCGATCGCTCATATAGGGGAGCAGTTCCGGAATCTCGACCTTGCCGCTGCCGCCGCGCTTCTGCAGTTCCAGACTGAGCGCCGCGGTCAGGCGTGCGTCGAGCTCATCGCTGTTGCGGAAGGTGCTGACGAGGTGACGTTCCTGCAAGGCCGTGCGCAGTTGGTTTATCGCCGCGGGATCGGTATCGCGGCTGGCAGCCGGCCAGTCGATCGTTTCATCGAGCAGGAATATCAGACGCGGAATACCGGCCTTGCCGGCCTCCTCGTACTCCAGCTGGGTGATGCTTTTGTCGTGACCAGGCGGGACGAAGCCATAGCGCCACGCGAACAGTCCGACATAGACATTGCTGGCGCGGACATCGGCCAGACAACGGTCAAGCGGGCGCTCGTCGCTGGCCAGATAATCCTCCATTGCCACCGCGCGGCACTGCAGATGCCGTACCGATCTGGCCGCGATC
>JBFEJM010000524.1:0-1796 GCA_041553175.1 Gammaproteobacteria bacterium
CGAAGAGAACTCCGATCAGTGCCTCCTGCACCTTGGGCCATTGCCGGTCACTCCAGGTCAGCAGCAATGCGCCGAACAGGGCGGCACTCACCGCCGCCCCCTGGGTTTCCCAGCCCTGCGCCTCCCAGCCGAAGGCGTCCGCCGCAATCACCCCCAGTCCCGCGATTTGCGCAATTGCGAGATCAATAAACACGATGCCACGACTGAGCACCTGCTGACCCAATGGCACATGTGTGGCGACAACCAGAAGGCCGGCGAGAAAGGCCGGCCCCAGGATGATCAGACTCAGACCCTCGAGATTCATTGCAAGGCCCCCAGCAGACGCGCAAGGGTGTCATCGAAGAGGCTGAAGAGGTCTGTTGCAGCGGCATTTCCACCAACAGTGAAGGGCAGTTCGATCACCGGTATGCCGACCTTTTTCGATAGCCATTCCGAGGAACGCCCATCCTGGTAGGCGGCATGGATAATCATCCGCGCCGGTTGCCGTTGCAGATGCTCCAGCACTTCGGCCAGATGACCGCTGGACGGTGGAATGCCCGGCTTCGGCTCCAGCGTGGCAACCTCGTTCAGGCCAAGCCAATTCTCCAGGTAGACCCAACTCTTGTGCTGGACAATGACAGGCGCGCCACGCAGCGGTGCGGCCTGCTGCTCCCATCGCAGCAGGGCCTGTCGCCAGCGTAACGCGAAGTCCTGGTAGCGTTGGTTGTAGACAGAGGACTGCGCGCTGTCGACTTCGGCAAACCGCAGCGCCAAAGCCTGTGCAACCTTGGCGATGTTGCGCGGATCGGTTTGGATGTGGGGATTACCATAGGGGTGCACATCGCCCTCGGACCGGTCCACGCGCGTCGGAACCTCAAGCATTTGTACCACTTCGGCGGCCGCGAAGTAGCCAGGCTTGCCCGGCTGTACTTTCTGATTGCCGCCCTGCCGCAGCAGCATGGGCATCCAGCCGATCTCCAGTTCGGCGCCGGTGCAGACGATCAGATCGGCCTTACGCACCTGCGCGATCAGGCTCGGTCGCGCCTGTACCTGGTGCGGGTCCTGCAGACCCGTGGTCGCGGTATAAACCGAGACTGCGTCACCGCCCAACGCCTTCGCCAGTGCACCCCATTCGGGCTCGCAGGCAAAAACGTTCAGGGCGGCAGCAGCCGGTTGCTGTATCAACAGCGATATCAGTGCAACCAGAGCAACTCGCAGTGAGGTATGGAATCTCATGGCTTATCTCCCTGATCAATACTGATGTGCGCCATGGGCGCCGATGCTCATGATGTATTGCAGAAATATCTGATTATCGCGTACCGGCTGCGATTCATCGCGGTTATATTGCAGGCGCAGACGACTGAACTCGCTATTCGAAAAATCCAGCATCAGGCCGCTGCGTTGTGGTGTATGGCCGAGGGTATCCAACGTCGTGCCGGCGAAGGCCACACCGGGGTCGTCCGCTCGCAGGCGCTCGTAGCGCACGCCGACACGCCAGCGTGGCATGAACTGATAGATCGCCTGACTGTACCAGCCGTTCTGATCCGCGCTGTAGTCGAGACCGTTGAACACACCGTCTTCGCTGCGTTGCATATATTCCGCCTGGAACTTGAAGTTGGTTGTACCGGCATTTCCATGGGGTGCCCACTTCCATACGAAGTCGGCAATGTTTATGCGGCTGTCACCGTCAAAGATGTCCGGTGTGTCGCCGGTTTCCCGTCCCGCGGCCTGTGCCCGCAGCTGTGACAGACCGAAGCGCCAACTGTGGCTGTCGCCGACATCGCCGCCGACATGCACGAACGCAGTCGCGGTACCGC
>JBFEJM010000525.1:0-1777 GCA_041553175.1 Gammaproteobacteria bacterium
CGGCGTACGTGAAGCGCTCGCGCGGATTGCCGGAAATACCTATCTCATGGATGCCGCCCGCGAACTGACTTGCACCGCGCTGGATCTCGGCAATCGCCCCTCTGTCGTCTCAGCCATTGTGAAATATCATCTTACCGAACGGATGCGTACTCTGGTAAATGACGCCATGGATATTCAAGGAGGTAGCGCCATCTGTTTAGGGCCACGTAATTATCTCGGTCGGCTCTATCAGGCGTTGCCCATCAGTATCACTGTCGAAGGCGCGAATATCCTCACTCGCAGCCTGATCATTTTCGGTCAAGGCGCGATGCGTTGTCATCCGTACGTATTGAGAGAAATGCAAGCAGCACTGGATACTGATGCCGATCGTGGTGTACGTGATTTTGATCGGGCTCTTTTCGGTCATGTATCCATGGTATTGAGTAATGCCAGTCGGGCTTTGTTCCATGGATTGACTGGAGCGCGCTTCGCCCGTGTTCCGATTGCGGGAATGACTCCCGAATGGTATCGCCAGTTCACCCGCATGAGTGCCGTGTTTTCTTTCTATGCCGATGTGGCAATGCTGGTCCTCGGCGGTGATTTAAAACGACGGGAGCGACTGTCCGCCCGTCTCGGCGATGGACTCAGTTACCTTTACCTTGGCAGCGCGGCGCTTAAGCGTTATCACGATCAGGGCGGCATCAAGGCTGATCGTCCACTCCTCGACTGGTCATGTGAGACTTGCCTGCATGGTATGCAGGACAGTTTGATGGCGTTCCTGGAGAACTTCCCATCGCGTCCATTAGCACTCTTGCTTCGCTGGATTGCTTTCCCACGCGGGTTGACCTACCGTGCGCCGAATGACCGGCTGGCGGACAGTGTCGCAGACATCATTTTACGATCCAGTGACGCGCGGGAGCGCTTGACTGCGGGTATATTCGTAGCGGAAAGTCTGCATGAACCCTTGGGGCGACTGGAAGATGCGCTGCGTCGAACATTTATCGCCGAACCGATTCTGGGTCGTATCCGACGCGCGATTCGGCAAGGAGACCTGCCTCATGGTGACCCCGAACAGTTGGTGACCCAGGCTGTCGATGCGCGTGTAATATCGGATGAAGATGCCGAGTTGATACAGTCTGCCATTGTGGCCCGACGCCAAGTTATAGAAGTGGACGATTTCTCACCGGAACAACTTGCACCGGAGAATATGCAATGGAGCAGCGATCCACACCGTCCGGTTTCGGCCGGGTAGTCTACGTAGTCGATGGCGCCCGCACGCCGTTTCTGAAAGCGCGCGGCGGACCCGGTCCGTTCACAGCGGCGGATCTGGCTACTCAAGCAGCGCGTAACCTCCTGCTGCGTCAGCCGTTCGAATCCAGCAGCTTCGATGAGGTCATCGCAGGCTGCATAATGCCTGGCCCTGACGAGGCCAATATCGCTCGTATTGTCGCGCTGCGCCTTGGCTGCGGTGATCTTGTCCCAGCCTTCACCGTTCAACGAAACTGTGCATCCGGTATGCAGGCACTGGATACTGCCGCGCGCAATATCGGGAGTGGACGTGCCGATCTCGTTCTCGCCGGTGGTATCGAAGCCATGAGTCATGCACCGGTCCTGCTTGGCAACGCAATGGTCAAGTGGCTGGCGCAGTGGTCACGTACCAAAGGGGCGTTCGCGCGCTTAAAGGCCCTGGCCAGCCTCCGTCCAGTTCACCTGACACCGGTAATCGGATTACTTCGTGGTCTGACCGATCCTGTAGTTGGACTGTCCATGGGTCAAACAGCCGAGATACTCGCGCACC
>JBFEJM010000526.1:0-1776 GCA_041553175.1 Gammaproteobacteria bacterium
CAATGCTGTAAGCAGGCCGAGCTGGCCGGCGAAGGTCACTCCATACACGTCGTAGACCACGCGCACGATACCGAAGGCGCCGGCCTTGACCACGGCGACAGCGTGCAGCAGAGCACTCACCGGTGCCGGAGCGACCATCGCCTCGGGCAGCCAGCCATGCAGCGGCACCAGTGCGGCCTTGACACCGAGACCGATAATCAACAACAGGAATATTGCCTGGAGCTGAGGGTGATACTCGGCCGGTAACTGGTTCAGTATCCCGCCTTCGACGAAAGCTGTCGGCCCTACGATGACATGCAGCCACACCGCACCGACCAACAGCAACGCCCCGCCGGCAAGTGTGTAGGTGAGATATATGCGTGCGCCGCGCACGGCTTCTGGCGTGCCGCGATGCGCGACCAGAGGGTAGGTGGCCAGTGTCAGCAGTTCATAGAAGATGACAAAGGTGAACAGATTGCCCGCCAGCGCCAGCCCCACAGTTGCCGACACGCACAGGCTGAAGAAGCCGAAGAAGCGGCTGCGATGCGGTGAGTTTTCCAGGTAACCGATGGCATATACGGTTGTCACCAGCCAGAGTACCGTTGACAGGCTGACGAACAGCAACGAGAGTTTATCCGCATGCAACACGAGATCCAGACCAGGCGCGAGAGTCCAGCGCGTCTCATAGGTATGCCCGTGGAACACGCCCCAGATCAGGGTGCCGACCAGGACCAGCTTGAGCCCGGCCCCGGCAATATTGAGGCTCGTGCGCAGCCGATGGCTGTTTTCGCGCAGGAAGAAAATCACCAGCCCGGGCAGCAGGGAACTCACCACCACCAGTAACGGCAATCCGTTGTCCAGATTCATGGGCCGCTCCCCAGCAGTTTCCACACCGGAGCGCCGCCAAGTCCCAGCACCAAAGTCGCCGCCACAGTGAGCATCAGTGCCGGCCATTCCTCACGCGCCACCGCGACCGGTTCATGCGGATAACGACGGTTGCCGAAGGCGTGGCCGAGTATGCGGAAGATATAGGCGGCGGCGAGCAATGATCCGATGACAGTCACCGCCACCCACACCCACTGACCGGTGGCGAATGATCCGGCGATCAGTTGCCACTTGCCGAGGAAGGCGCCACTCGGCGGCAGGCCGATCAAGGCAACACCCGCCAGCGCGATGGTGAATGTCGTCAGTGGCAGGCGCTGTACCGTGCCATCGAGGTCACGAATAGTATCGTGACCGGAACGCTGCTGGACGATTCCGATAGCCAGGAACAGACCGGCCTTGGCGAAACCATGGGTCAAGGCCAGCATGATCAGTCCACCTGTCGCAGCGTCGCGTGCCGGACCGGGCGGTAACGCCTGCAGCAGCGGGAAAAACAGGAACAGATAGCCCAATTGCGCGACGGTGGAGTAGGCTGCGAACACTTTTAGCCGTTCCGCCTGCAGGGCACGCCAGGACCCCCACAGCACCGCACCCGCACCCAGAATACCGAGCAGCTGCGCGGCGGCGGGCGTAACAACATCCGCGAACACATCCAGCCACAGGCGCAACACCAGATAGAAGGCCGCTTTCACGACCAGTGCCGACAGTACGGCGCTGACCGGTGCAGGTGCGCTTGCGTGTGCCGGTGGCAACCAGAAATGCAGCGGGAACAGCGCCGTCTTCAACAGCAGTCCGATGGTCATCAGGGTCAGAGCCAGCCACGCGATCGGTCCAGGCTCAACCACGCGCGCCAGGCTGGCGAGATCCAGACTGCCGTAGCCGGCATACATCAGCGCCACCCCGGCCAGAAACATC
>JBFEJM010000527.1:0-1776 GCA_041553175.1 Gammaproteobacteria bacterium
ACGCAGCCGCAGCCGCTGGCCGGGATGGATCGTGTAAGGCGATCTGATGCCATTCCAGGCAGCGACGGAGCGGTAGTCGAGACCATGTCGCCACGCCACCGAAAACAGGCTGTCGCCCTTCTGCACCACATGCACGCCCGCCTCGGGTGCCGCGCGTTGAGTCCGGTCGCCTACGGGGGCGCGTACACTCGACGAGCTGCAGCCGGCGAGCATGGTGACCAGAGCAAGCAGACTGCCAATTATTCTGAGCCGATTGTTCATATGGCCGAGCGCGTTCGCAGGTTAGTGGTGTATTCGATCAATCGAGGACAGCCCCTGAGGTCGCGTTGGCTGACGCGCCATTGTTGCCACTGTGCCGTGACAGCCTTTGAATGTCGGCGTGTCGATCACGGCTGTTGCGACGTGTAGTCCGTGAGTCACGTCAGCCCAAAGGCCGTATCACGCCGAACGAAGCGCACGCCCGCATTGATCGGATTGATCTGAGGTTAACAAAAAACGTGATGGGGTGTTTTACGAATGATGCACAGACAGGCACACGGGCAGCGGAGTGGTTCAACCGCGCAGCAGCAGATAGGCAATTCCGGCTGCCGCGACGACACCCCAGCCGATCCACTCGACATAACGTTCCAGTGCCTGCTCCATGCGCGGCCCGCCCCAGGCCAGTAATCCGGCGACCAGATAGAAACGCGCGCCGCGTCCCACCACCGATGCCAGCAGAAAAGGACCCAGCGCCATGGCCATACTGCCGGCGGCAATCGTGAACACCTTATAGGGAATGGGCGAGAAGCCGGCAATGAACACCGCCCAGAAACCCCAATTGTCGAACCAGGCGCGTGCCTTGAGATAGCCTTCCCAATAATGCCCGTCGCGGATCAGGGGTTCGATGGCATCCATGGCAAAGTGTCCGATGGCATAACCAAGCAGACCACCCAATACCGATGCCACGGTCGTGATGAACGCAAAGCGCCAGGCACGTTGCGGCTGCGCCATGCTCATCGGTGCCAGCATCACATCCGGGGGTACGGGGAAAAACGACGATTCGGCGAAACTCAGCCCAGCCAGATACCAGGTCGCCTGCGGCGCACGCGCCCACACCATCGCGCGCTGATAGAGCTTTTTGAACAGCCGCATCAGCCGGACCCGCCGACCAGCGGCACGAAGGTCACCGCTTCCAGATCCTCGCGTTCGAACTCATTGCCATGACGCGTGATCACCGCCAGCGTCTGACCACTGCCCGCACCCAGCGGAATCACCAAGCGACCGCCTTCGGCCAGTTGCTCCAGCAGCGGTGTCGGAATCTCCGCCGGCGCCGCCGTTACCAGAATCGCATCGAATGGCGCCTGCTGCGGCCAGCCCCAACTGCCGTCGCTCTGCTTCATATTCAGGTTGCGCAGCTCCAGCTCGCGGAAGCGCTGCCGCGCGACCCGCACCAGGGCGTCGATACGTTCCACTGTGTAGACCTTTGGCACCAGCTGCGCCAGTACCGCGGCCTGATAGCCCGAACCGGTTCCGACCTCCAGCACCTTCTGCGGCTGATTCAACAGCAGCACCTCGGTCATACGCGCCACGATATACGGCTGCGAGATGGTCTGATTGAAGCCGATCGGCAGCGCCGTATCTTCATAGGCGCGGCTCGACAGTGCCTCGTCCACGAACAGATGGCGCGGTGTACGCCGCAGCACTTCCAGCACCTGTTCGTTGCGAATGCCTTTCTCGCGCAGTCGCTCGATCAGCCGATCGCGCGTGCGCTGAGAAGTCATGCCGATGCCGCGGATA
>JBFEJM010000528.1:0-1767 GCA_041553175.1 Gammaproteobacteria bacterium
CGTCGTCCTCAACTATGAGTAACCGCACTGTTGCTCCCGTTCGGGTTGCCCGCTCACACCGCTATTCAGTTTTCGAGACTGTCTCTGATCAACTCGCCCGACTCGGCATCGTATATGTGTTTATGCACGACGCCGGCATCGTCAATCAACTCGACTTCGTAATAATAGCCTGAACCTTCGTGCTCGAGTTCCGCTTCCAGGATGTTTGCGATACGGTGGCTGTGCGGACGCGACATGATTTTTTCCAACGGCATGATCGTGCCCGCCTCGCGCAAGGCCCGCGCCTCGTCATGGCCGGCACAGAAGCCAGTACCGGCGGTGATCATGCCGCCAATAAAGATGGTCACTGCTGATATTGACGTGTTCATAATCCTCTCCCGACCGGCTCAGACGTCGCTGCGCTTGCGTCCCGTGAACATGGAACGCACCAGGTTTTCGTGGTGCAGAAAACTCTCGACAACAACGCCCGCAACGTGAACCACTACCAGGAACAGCGTGAAGTCGGCGAAGAACTCATGCAATTCCTCAAATACTTCCTCCCACGCCTCACCCAGACCGCCGAGCCAGCCTGCCAGCGGGCCCGCCTGCTCTCCGATGGCCAGAACGGCAAGCCCTGAGAATCCAGTGACCAGCAGGCTGATGAGCAATGCAATGATCATCAGCCCACCGGCCGGATTATGACCCAGATAGCGCCGAGGATGGAGCCTGAGCACCTCACGCAGATAGTCGATGACAATGGCTGGTCGCCGCACGAAGTCACTGAACCGCGCATGGCGTGGCCCGATGAAGCCCCACAGCAGCCGCACCAGAATCAGACCCAGCACGGTATAACCGGCGTAAGCATGCAGCGCAAGCGCTCCATCCTCGGCCTCACTGAAATAGGCGATAAAGAATGCCGCCACCAGTGCCCAGTGAAACACCCTGACCAGCGGATCCCAAACCTTTGTCTCCGCGCTGCCCATTGTCATCGCAATCTACCCTTCAATGCCGACCGTCAACGCGGCCCACCGCCCTGGCCACCCTGACCGGCGCCACGGCCACTGCCGTCGCGCGCACCCATACCCATACCTCTACCGCGTGGCTGCGGTTCATCGGGTATGGTCACGCCGCGTTCGTGCGCGCGTTCCTGCATCTGCTTGTGATGCTCGAGACGATAGGCCTCGCGTTCCTGCTCGGTATTGAGGCTGCGCATGCGCGTGCGATGCTCCGCCCGTTCCTGTTCGGTCATGAGTTCGCGACCGTACACGACATCATCCTCCGCCTGCAGCGGAACGCCCAATACCAACATGAGCGCCGCCGCCGCGGCACTTAGACCATATTTCGACACTCTGTGTTTCATAACCCGCTCCTTTGCTCACCCGTTCCACCCGATTGATGGATTCGGCCCATCAACCATCCTGGATAAAAGAATAACCAGATAAGCTGAAACCAATATGAAACCCTGACGTGCCGCCCGGACAAAGAAAAACCCCGCCATGATTGCCACCATGGCGGGGTTTTCAGTGTTCAGGCGCTTTGTCTTAGGAGGCCTTCTGATCGGTCTTGGCGACCGCTTCCTTGACCAGCTTCTGCAGTTCGCCCTTCTGCATCAGTTCCAGGGTGATGTCGCAGCCGCCGATCAGTTCACCGCCGATATAGATCTGCGGGAAGGTCGGCCAATTGGCGTAACGCGGCAGGTTCTGAAATACCTCCTGGTCGGCCAACACGTTCACATATGCGAATTCCTCACCACAGGCCACCAGGGCCTGGGCGGCACGGCTGGAAAAC
>JBFEJM010000529.1:0-1766 GCA_041553175.1 Gammaproteobacteria bacterium
CGATAGCGTCCGCCAGGCCCGACTGGACTTGTCGCCAATCGTCTCTACTGGCGGGCTTGCCAAGGATGCACCACAGTTCTGCACATCATTACGCAACGACCCATTTGATAAAGGTGAATTGGCGGAAAAAATGGTCGAGACGTGCCTGCCGGCCATTGAAGCAAAGAGTGGCGGCCGATTTGGCTTTGAGGTGCAAAACTTCAACCGGTCAATTGGCGCCAGGCTGGCGGGCGAAATCGCACGTCGCTATGGAAACAACGGCATGGCGGAGGCGCCGCTTGATATTGTTCTGCGTGGTACTGCGGGACAAAGCTTCGGTGCGTGGAATATTGCGGGCCTGAATCTCACCCTGGCTGGTGATGCAAATGACTATGTCGGCAAAGGAATGGCTGGTGGGTGTATCGTTATCCGTCCACCGGAAGAGGCGGGCTACGTCGCTCGCGACACCGCGATCATCGGCAATACATGCCTGTATGGTGCGACAGGCGGCCAGCTGTTCGCGGCGGGGCGCGCGGGTGAGCGATTTGCGGTTCGCAACTCGGGCGCAACGGCAGTCATAGAAGGCGCTGGCGATCATTGCTGCGAGTACATGACTGACGGTGTTGTCGTCGTGCTGGGCAAGACCGGGGTCAACTTTGGTGCGGGCATGACGGGCGGTTTCGCCTATGTGCTCGATATCGAGCGGGACTTTGTCGATTTGTACAATCACGAACTCATCGACATTCACCGCATCAACCCCGAGAGCATGGAGGTACACCTGCATCACCTCCGCTCTCTCCTGGTATCGCACGTCGAAATGACAGGCAGCGAATGGGGTGACGCAATACTCGAGGATTACCGGACGTACCTGCCCAAGTTCTGGGTGGTCAAACCCAAGGCTGCCGAACTCGGTTCGCTGATTCAGTCTCTGAGGCAGGCGGCGTAATGGCGAAGCATCCACTGCAATTTCTCGAGGTTCCACGGCGCGACCCGGACAAGGAGGGCGCCGAAGAGCGCATAGAGCATTACGGCGAGATCTACGGCTCTTATGATGGCGCGAGCGCGGCGGCACAGGCGGGGCGGTGTCTTGCGTGTGGCAATCCTTACTGCGAGTGGAAGTGCCCGGTGCACAACTACATTCCGAACTGGCTGGCTCTGATCGAGGAAGGCAAGCTGTTCGAAGCGGCCGAGTTGTCGCACCAGACCAATTCGTTGCCCGAAATCTGCGGTCGCGTATGCCCGCAGGATCGCCTTTGCGAGGGCGCATGCACACTGGAAGATGCGAATGGTGCCGTCACGATCGGCAGCATTGAGCGCTACATCACGGACGAGGCGGTCAGCCAGGGTTGGCGACCCGACATGTCAAATGTCGCCGATACCGGCAAGCGCGTCGGCATCGTCGGTGCGGGGCCTGCGGGTCTTGCCGCGGCTGATGTTCTTGCGCGTAACGGAATTCGTTCCGTCGTGTTCGATGCCTATCCGGAAATCGGCGGATTGCTTACCTACGGAATCCCACCCTTCAAGCTCGAAAAACAGGTCGTTCGGCAGCGGCGTGAAATCCTGGAGGGTATGGGCGTGAGCTTCGTCCTTAATACGCGCATCGGCAAGGACAAGCCGTTCGAGGAACTGCTGGAGGAATTCGACGCCGTTTTTCTTGGCATGGGCACCTATGACTATGTGAAGGGCGGGTTTCCGGGTGAAGATCATGCAGGTGTTTACGATGCGCTGCCGTATCTTATTGGCAATGTTTATCGCGAACTCGGTCACGACGAAACGGACGCGCCGTA
>JBFEJM010000530.1:0-1708 GCA_041553175.1 Gammaproteobacteria bacterium
CATGGGTATCGGCCATGTGCGTTATCCAACCGCCGGTTGCGAATCGAGCGCCGAGGCACAGCCGTTCTATGTCAACTCACCCTATGGCATCAGTCTCGCGCACAATGGCAATCTGACCAATGCCGGTGATCTGAAGCGTGATCTTTTCCGAGAGGATCTGCGCCACATCAATACCGAATCCGATTCCGAAATTCTGCTCAACGTGTTTGCGCATGAGTTGCACCGTCAGGGCAAATTACGTATCGACGAGAACGATATCTTCGAGGCCGTCGCCGGCGTGCATCGCCGCTGTCGCGGTGCCTATGCGGCTGTTGCGATGGTCACCGGCTACGGCATTGTAGCCTTCCGCGATGCGCATGGCATTCGCCCGGTATTGTTCGGCAAGCGCGACACTGCGGCCGGTCCGGAATACATGGTCGCTTCGGAAAGCGTCGCGCTGGATGTCGCGGGTTTTGAGCTGGTGCGCGATATCGAGCCGGGTGAAGCCGTTTACATGACGCTGGATGGCCGGCTGTTCACCCGCCAGTGCGCGGAGAAGCCGCAGTACGCGACCTGTATTTTCGAGTACGTCTATCTGGCCCGTCCCGACTCCATCATCGACGATGTGTCGGTACACAAGGCACGCCTGCGCATGGGTGACAAGCTCGCCGCGAAAATCGCCCGCGAATGGCCCGACTACGATATCGATGTGGTGATACCGATACCGGATACCAGTCGCACGTCGGCGTTGCAGCTGGCCAACACACTGGGCGTCAAGTATCGCGAGGGCTTTATCAAGAACCGCTATATCGGTCGTACCTTCATTATGCCGGGACAGCAGCAGCGCAAAAAATCGGTGCGACAGAAACTCAATGCGATCGATCTGGAATTCCGCGGCAAGAATGTCCTGCTGGTGGACGATTCAATCGTGCGTGGAACGACTTCACGGCAGATCATTCAGATGGCGCGTGACGCGGGTGCCAACAAAGTCTATTTCGCCTCGGCCGCGCCGCCGGTGCGCTTCCCCAATGTATACGGTATCGACATGCCGAGTCGCGACGAGTTGGTCGCGTTCGGGCGTGAGGTGGAGGAAGTCGCAAAGGAAATCGGCGCCGATCGTCTGATCTTCCAGGACCTGGAGGATCTGATCAGCGCGGTGCGCAAGGGTAATACCAAACTGACCGGGTTCGACTGTTCCGTGTTCAACGGCGAATACGTCACGGGTGATGTCGACAGTGATTATCTCGACAGACTGCAGTCGCAGCGCAGTGATGATGCCAAACAGGAACGTCGTGATGCCGACGCCGAGGAAGTCATCGAAATGTACAACAGCGCCTGAGGCCCCGGCTTGACAGGCGCGGGACGCTCCCCTAGTCTTGCTTGACACAGCGCCAAGTTGATCTCAGCTTGCGGGCGCTTAATAAATGCAGCTAAAGCGAGGGCAGCCTGCTTTCGTCTATGCTGAAAGCGGGTTTTTTTGTGCCTGGAGACAGCGCAGCCCAGTTGCGGTCAGGCGTGAGGATTGAACAATGAATGATGAACTCGACCAATTCGGTTTCGATACCCTGGCCATCCGCGCCGGCCAGCAGCGCACCGCGGAAGGCGAACATTCCGAACCGATCTTTCCGACCTCGAGTTATGTTTTTGCCAATGCGGCCGAGGCGGCTGCGCGTTTTTCCGGCACCCAGCCCGGCAATATCTATTCACGCTTCACCAATCCGACCGTGCG
>JBFEJM010000531.1:0-1699 GCA_041553175.1 Gammaproteobacteria bacterium
GGTGTAGAGCGGCACCACCACCAGGCCCAGATAGTGCGCGGCCTGATCGAAGCTGATCCATTCGGTGCAATTGCGCAGCAGGATCGCCACCCGATCGCCCGGACGAAGACCTTCGCCGGCCAGGGCCGCCCGCCAGCGCGCCACCTGATCGCCCATGCCCTGCCAGGTGATTTCCGCCCAGCTGCTGCTGGCCTTGTCGAAAAACTGGTAGGCACGTGTCCCGGGCGTGCGCCGCAGACGCTCGTGGAACAGACCAGCCAAAGTACCCGCAACCTCGACCGGGATAATGTCTTCAGTTCTATCCTGCATGCGTATAATCCAGTCCGCCGCCGACAGCGCGGTTTTGATGTAGAATCGCAGGCATCCATAATCGCACGAAACGACTCAACACCCCAGAAACCATGCAGATTATTATCAATGGCGAGGCGCGGGACGTGGCCGAGGGCCTGACCGCCGCCCAGCTCGTCGAGCTTCTGGAGCTGACCGGCCGGCGGCTGGCCATGGAGGTCAACCGCGAGATTGTGCCGCGCAGCCAATACGCGGATCACCGCTTCCAGGCCGGCGACAAGGTCGAGATCGTGCAGGCCATCGGCGGCGGTTGAATACTGCTATCGTAGGGCGCAATAGCGCAGCGTATTGCGCCGAATGTTTTGTGGGTGGGGGTGCGTAATGCGGGCCGAACCCATCCGGCGCATTACGGCCTCCGGCCCGATGCGCCCTACATTCACATGCAAGGGAACACAGATATGTCGACAGTGATGAAACCTGCCACCTCCATCGATGACGGCCTTGTCATCGGCGGGCGTACGTTCCGCTCGCGCCTGCTGGTCGGCACCGGCAAGTACAAGGACATGGACGAGACCCGACGCGCGGTCGAGGCCAGCGGCGCCGAGATCATCACCGTCGCCATTCGCCGCACCAACATCGGCCAGGACCCCAAGCAGCCCAACCTGCTCGACACGCTGCCGATGTCGAAATACACCTATCTGCCCAACACCGCCGGCTGCTATTCCGCCGACGATGCCGTGCGTACCTGCCGGCTGGCGCGCGAGCTGCTGGACGGTCACGATCTGGTGAAGCTGGAAGTGCTGGGCGACGAGAAGACGCTGTTCCCGGATATCATCCAGACCCTGACCGCGGCGGAGACGCTCATCAAAGACGGCTTCAAGGTCATGGTCTATACCAACGACGACCCGATCATCGCCAAGCGCTTCGAGGACATGGGCTGCGTGGCGGTGATGCCGCTGGCGGCACCGATCGGATCGGGCCTGGGCATTCGCAATCCCTACAGTATTCTCACCATCGTCGAAAACGCGAGCGTACCGATTCTGGTCGATGCCGGCGTCGGCACCGCCTCTGATTCCGCCATCGCCATGGAACTCGGCTGCGACGGCGTGCTGATGAACACGGCGATTGCCGGCGCACGCGATCCGGTGCTGATGGCCTCCGCCATGAAGAAGGCCATCGAAGCCGGCCGTGAGGCCTTCCTGGCCGGACGCATTCCGCGCAAGCGTTTTGCCAGTGCCTCCTCGCCTGTCGACGGGACGTTTTTTTGAGATCAAGGGGTCAGAGTACTTGAATGAAAATTGGGGTCAGACCCGAATTCCACCGCGCGGTTTTGGTGTACATATGCGAGTGACTAATTCGGCTCTGACCCCGATTTTCTTTCCGCCGCTGCTCACGAATTCCACGGGGATCA
>JBFEJM010000532.1:0-1685 GCA_041553175.1 Gammaproteobacteria bacterium
CGATGCCGTCGTCCAGCGTGTCGCAGCCGAACAGGGGTTGCCCATCCGGCGTCACGTCCTGCCAGTCCAGCACCGGTCGTGCGGCAACGGCGATCGCTATGGCGACGGTCACGCCTGTGAGTAGCAGTGTATTGCGGCGGCGGCGTCGCTGATCCAGCGGCAGCAGTTCACGGAAATCCTGCCCGGCCGCAGCGGCATCCGCGCGTACCAGTTCGATTCGAGTCTTGCGGCGGGGGCGACCGAAATGCCATCCGCTGCGCAGATCCGACCAGCGCAGCTCCGTATCGCGTAACGACAGGGGAAGATTCGCCGGTGGCTCACCGGCCAGAATCACCGGCAGTATGGATCGCTCTGGCGCCAGTTCTCGAAAGGCTTCGATCTCACGTGACACCCATTCGGATTTCGCCGCGGCGTCGGAACAACACACCAGCAGACTGTTTGATACGACCAGGGCCGCACGCAACTGATCGGGCAATTCACCCCCGGATATATCGGTTTCGTCCCGATAGATGCGCAGTCGCCGTCCGTCGGGTAAACGGTAACGCTCGAGGAAGCGCTGCACCCGCGTCGCGGCCGGGGCGTCCTTTGAACTGTAGGACAGAAAGGCATCCCAGCGTGGCAGTTTGTCTTCTTCAACATTTGACTGTGCCGTCGTATCAGGCATGACACCTCCCGCGTCAGTCAAAACCTGCCTTGCAGACTACAGAGTGTAGTCTGTTCCCTGGACATCTCTAATTCGGTGTGGAGTGATTCTCAGTACCAGAGGAATAAACTGACTGTTGATGACGGCCACGAGCGGCTTCATGCGGAACATTCCCATGGAACATTCCGGTAAACACGTTCCCGTTGATCGATAGAACCGCTATAACAACAGCTTTGTGGCTTGGCGATGACCAGTCCGCGTGCGAATCGCACTCAAGCTGAGCCTCGTCAATTGTCGCATCTCGAATAGCGATCATGCCAAATGTTCTGCGCTGATCGAGCCCTCGTGGATACACTTGGGCTGCGGACTCGAGGCATTTCCGCGCAGTGATGTTGCGTCATTCTCCCGGTGCAACTTCTCTATCGAACTGAATAGGCCGGAGTCTGAATACGCCTTCAATGCCACTATCGCTGGTAAAGTACAGCGCCCCATCCGGCCCGATCGCGACTCCGACCGGGCGCGCCCAGCGACTGCCATCGGCACGCTGGAACCCGGTGACCAGATCATCGACGCGCCGCGCCTGGCCGTCCCGAAAGCGCACGGCCACCAGCTTGGGCGGACGACGCGAGGCGGGGTCGCCGAGATAGGAACCGCTGGGCTGCGTTCCCCAGGAACCGCGCAGCGCGACAATGGCATCCGCAACCAATGTCTTATCCAACGCACCCACCGGCACGAAGGCCACGCCCATCGGCGCATTGCGCGCCGGAAAAGTTGCCACCGGCGGCACGACATCATCCAGGGGACGCGGCGGTGCACGACGGATGCAGTCATCACGACGGACACGTTTACCGTCATACTGAAACCAGGGCATGCCATGAAAGGAATTGGCCGTCACCCGGCTGAAATACTCCGGCGGTTGCTCGTAACCCTTATGATCGGGACCGTTGTTGCTGGCATGAAGGTCGCCGGTGAGCGGATGCCAGTCAAAGCCGACCGGATTGCGCAGGCCGCTGCCGTAGGGTTCCCACACCGGCTGCGTCCC
>JBFEJM010000533.1:0-1683 GCA_041553175.1 Gammaproteobacteria bacterium
GGTCTGGTGGGTGCGAGCCTGGCCTGTGCGTTGGGTGGTCGTGGCTTGCGCATCGGTCTGGTGGAGGCGGTTCCGTTCGGCGTCAGCGGCCAGCCGAGTTATGACGATCGCGCGATCGCCCTGGCTCAGGGAACGCAACGTATCTTTGCTGGGATGGGCGTGTGGCCGTCGCTGGAGCAGCGCGTCACGCCGATCCACCGCATTCATGTCTCCGATCGGGGGCATTTCGGTTTCGCGCGGCTGGATCGCGCCGAGGAAGGCGTGCCGGCGCTGGGTTATGTCGCGCTCGGGCGGGATATCGGGGCGGCATTGACCGAGCGCTTGAACCAGCTTGAGAACGTCGAGCTGATCTGTCCGGCGCGGGTGATCGATGTCGAACTCGATCCTTCGGTGGCGCGGCTGCAGATCGCCACCGAGCAGGGCGAACGGCAGCTCACGGCACAGCTGCTGGTTGCGGCCGACGGCGCCCAGTCGACCTTGCGCGATCTGCTCGACATTCCGACCACGACATGGGAATACGGTCAGACCGCGGTGATCGCGAACATCACCCCGACCCGTCCGCATGATCATGTCGCCTACGAGCGTTTCACCGATAGCGGGCCGCTGGCGCTGCTGCCGATGAGCGATAATCGCTGTGCCTTGGTCTGGACCTTGCGCAGCGATGCGGTGGATGAGGTGCTGGCACTTGATGATGCGGCCTTTCTCAAGCGTCTGCAGGAGCGCTTCGGCTATCGGCTGGGACATTTTCAGAAGGTCGGAGAACGCGTTGCCTATTCACTGCGCATGGTGCGCGCGCGTGAATCGGTGCGCGAGCGGCTGGCGCTGATCGGTAATGCCGCGCACACACTGCATCCGATTGCCGGGCAGGGATTCAATCTCGGTCTGCGCGATGTGGCGGCACTGGCGGAAGTGGTGCTGGATGCCGTACAGTCGGGCCAGGACATCGGCGGCGCCGGTGTATTGCAGCGCTATGCCAAGTGGCGGCAGGCCGACCATCGCCGTGTCATCGCCTTTACGGACGGGCTGACGCGCGTGTTCACCAATCCTCTGCTGCCGATTGCGCTGGTGCGCAATCTCGGCATGCTCGCGCTTGATCTGTGCCCCCCGGCCAAACGCCTGTTCGCACGTCTGACCATGGGCCGCGCCGGCAAGTTGCCGCGTTTATCGCGCGGGCTGCGGTTATGATGCGGGTGATCAGAATAAATCTTTCCACACCAGAGAATGCGAAGAACGCAGCGAAAAGCCGATCCAATGTTCGCAGCGTTGTTCGCAATTTCTGGCGCGGGGTTGCCCGGTTTCCGCTGTCGCCTGACGCAGCCCGATGTTCCGGTTCCTGGCCATCCGGTGTCTTCAACAATATTTTGGTTTTTCACTGTCGAATGGGTGTGATGAGGCGGATATGACCAAGTCTGACACAGACTACGACCTTGCCATTATCGGCGGCGGCTGCGTCGGTGCCACGCTCGCCTGTGCGCTGGGCCAGCAGGGTTTGCGGACAGCGGTGATCGAGGCGCGCGCGACGCCGCGGGTGTGGGCGGCGGTAGCGTAGGAAGCGGCGGCAGCCACGGCGAGTCGGCCGGTAGCCGCGCCGTCGCGAAGCTCCGCTGCCGGGCGGCGTTCTCCTCCGCCTGGCGGACCATCACCCCCGTCAGGCCGCGCTGCTGGCCGCCTGCGACTGGGCCA
>JBFEJM010000534.1:0-1680 GCA_041553175.1 Gammaproteobacteria bacterium
CGGCGCGCTGTTCGGAATAAAACTCTTCGGCGAAAATTTCGAGCCCTGGGTCATCATGATATTGCCACCGGGCGGCTTCCTGACACTCGGGGTCATCCTGCTGTTCTTCAACTGGTTCAAATTCAAAAAGGATGAGTTCCTCGAAGATGTGGCCGCGGCAGAGAGAGGTGGCAACTGATGGACAATCTCCTCTGGGTCTTCATTAGCGCGCTGCTCGTCAACAACTTTGTGCTGACTTACTTCCTTGGGCTGTGCCCCTTCCTCGGGGTTTCCAATTCGCTGGAAACATCCGCACGTCTCGGTCTCGCAACCACCTTCGTGATGCTGGTGACAGCGGTCTGTGCCTGGGTCCTGAATACCTACATACTGATTCATGCCCCTTACCTCAGGCTAATCTGTTTCATCGTGGTAATCGCCAGCACCGTTCAGTTCATCGAGATGCTGATCAAAAAATTGAGTCCCGCCCTGTTCAGGGCCATGGGAATATTCCTGCCGCTGATCACGACGAATTGCGCCATTCTCGGGCTCGCGATCTTCGCGACGAATCGTGGCTACGGATTCTGGGAAGGCATTGTCTATGCCCTCGGCGCCGGTATTGGATTTACTCTCGCGCTGGTGCTGCTTGCCGGCCTGCGTGAAGAATCGGAGTTGTCCAACATTCCGCAACTCATCAAGGGCACGGCGATGAACCTGATCATAGCTGGCATACTGTCGATGGCGTTTATGGGATTCGCCGGACTTTTCAGCACAACCTGAAGGAACCGAGTCAGATGACGATGACCAATCTTATCTCACTACTCGCCGTGGTTGCGCTATGCGCGTTCTGGGCGATCTTCCAGTTGTGGCTGGAGAAACACGACCCCGATGGGGCAAAACGATCGCAGAAGTGCGGCGGCTGTAGCCGAAAAGGCGAATGCAACAGTGCCGGCTCGACGCCGTCACCCGGACGTTGACAAGATCCAGCTAATCACCGTGGCCTCGATAAACGGCAATGGTGTCGACGCGACGTCAAGCACTTGCTGGTTGAAATCACGCATGTCAAATGCGTCGCCAAACGCTTCCTGCGCCCTCTCACGCAACGCGATAATTTTTAGCTGACCGAGCTTGTAGCCGAGCGCCTGGGCAGGCCAAACCACGTAACGTTCGATCTCGGACGTCGCCGTCGCCTCATCCAGACCTTCAGTTTCAACCATGTACTCAATTGCCTGCTCGCGACTCCATTTTTTCGCATGCATGCCTGTATCCGCCACCAGTCGAACGGCACGATGCAGCTCAGCCTGCAAACGACCGAGATCGCCGTATGGGTCGGCCTCGTACATTCCCATCTCTGCCGCCAGGCGTTCTGCATAGAGAGCCCAGCCTTCACCACTGGTATTTGATCCCAGTGCCTTGACAATCCATGGCACGTCGAGCTCCATCGCCGTCGCACCGTCCAGGTGATGCCCGGGAACAGCCTCGTGATAACTCAAGGTGGGCAACGTCCAGCTCGGGTGCAATGCAGTATCGCGGAGATTAATGAAGTAGTAGCCGGGACGTGACCCGTCCGGCGCAGGATTGTTGTAGTATCCGATCGGTGCAGAATTCTGGCTGAATTCCGGAACCATACGTACTTCTACCTTGTGCTCAGGCAACCGTCGGAACCAGTTGGGCAACTCTGCGTTCATCCCATCCACATAGCCA
>JBFEJM010000535.1:0-1644 GCA_041553175.1 Gammaproteobacteria bacterium
CCGACAGGTCGTAGGCGGTATCGCCGGCAACCCGGGCAAGAATGGCGGCCCGCGACTGGGCGGTGATGAGATTCAGCCGACCGATCTGGTCGTCCGGCCCCCAGGGGCTGGTGCCGACCTCACCGGCATCGGTGCCCGCTGCGCCGAGGGTGACAAAGGCGGCCAATGCCAGGGCGTGAATGCGCGATAGGGTGTTCATGGGATGCCTCCTTCCAGTTGTCTGTAACCCCGCCTGAACGCCGGCGGGAGGTTCGTCACGTGTGTGGGAAGGAGCTTAATATCGGCTTGATGTTTTATAATCTGGCTTATTGGAATAACATTGTTCTCATATATTGCCTAATAGGGGCGGCTCATGGAGGCACTCAGCGATATCGCGGTCTTCGTCCAGGTGGTGGACAGCGGCAGTTTCACCGCGGCCGCCGACCGCCTGGGTCTGTCGAAATCGGTGGTCAGCAAGTACGTGACCCGATTGGAAAACCACCTCGGCGCACGGCTGCTGAACCGGACCACACGCCGCCTCAGCCTGACCGAGGTGGGACAGGCGTTCTATCAGCGCAGTCAGGCAGGGTTGCGGGAAATAGAGGAAGCCGAAGCGGAGGTTTCGCGTCTTCAGGGCGCGCCGCGCGGCACCCTGCAACTGAACGTACCGATGTCGTTCGGCATTCTCCACATTGCACCGGCGCTGGCGGATTTTCTGGCCCTGTACCCGGACCTGTCGGTGGACATGAATCTGGATGACCGCCAGCTGGATCTGGTGGAGGAAGGTTTCGACTTGGCCATTCGCATCGCCCAGTTGCCGGATTCCTCGCTGGTGGCGAGACGCCTCGGTCCCTGCCGGCATGTCGTATGCGGTGCACCCGGCTACTTCAGGCGGCACGGTCTGCCGCGCACGCCGGAAGACCTGCGCGATCACAACGCGATCACTTTCAAGTACCAGGACTCGGCACGCGAGTGGCATTTCATCCCGCCCTCGGGCACGCCGGTCAGAATCCAGATCACCGGGTCCATTCAGATGAACAACAGCCTGGCCCTGCGCGAGGCACTGCTCAAAGAGGTCGGCCTGACGCTGACACCGACGTTCGTGGTCGGCGCCGACATCAAGGCGGGAAAACTTCAGGCTGTACTGACCGACTGCAAGACGCTCGAGCCGTCTATCTACGCCATCTATCCGCAACACCGGCATCTGTCACCCAAGGTGCGTGCCTTTATGGATTTCATTACCGACCGTATCACCGACTCGCCTTACTGGGATCACGACTAGGTTGTCTTGTCATGTATCGTTTTTGCATGCGTAACCTGAGCCGCATGCGCATCGACTCGACGACCTGCGTGTGCACACCGTTAGTACAATGCCAAACGAGTATGTAAACGGATGGCGTCTCGCTTCGAGTTCGCTTTGCTGCGCGACGGACCACTCGGTCGTCTGCAGAGTCTGCCGAATGAATTTGCCGCAGCGCGGAACGTACGGGTTGGGAACGCCAATCTGAAACCGTGGGTGCGACTCCACTACAAAATAAATGAAGAAGGGGCCGCAGGGGCCCCTTCTTCATTTATGGCGGAGAGGGTGGGAGTATTCGGGCGCGACGCGCCCTCACCCCTTCGGGGCCGCCTTCGCTGCGCTGCGGCGTTGTCTCGCGTCGCTTA
>JBFEJM010000536.1:0-1638 GCA_041553175.1 Gammaproteobacteria bacterium
CATGTTCGAACGCTGCCTCTATTTCAACCTCAACGCCCTGGTGCGAAAGGTGGACAAAATCTGGGATCAGGCCTTTCAGGAATTGGGCCTGTCTCCCGCGCACGCCTACCTGCTGCGGCTGGTGCTGGCGCAGCCGTCGATATCACAAAAGCAGATCGCCGAGGAGCTGCGGCTGGAGAAGTCGACCGTCACCCGCTTCATCGATGCGCTGGAAGAGAAGGGCTATCTGCGGCGCAATCGCAGCGGACGGGAACAGATCGTCGTGCCGACCGCGGCGGCGCGGCGATTGGAGGCGGAACTCAGCGCTCAAGGTGATGCCTTGTACGCGCGAATGGTCGGCGCGATCGGCAAGACGAATCTGGTCGAGCTGGTCAAGCGCCTGCGCGAAACCGCGGACAGACTGAGCTGATATTTTTTTGCCTATTAGGTTGTATATACAACGCAAAGGAGGTCAGATGCAGATGGAGTTCAAGGCGATAACCGGCAGTGAAGACGCGATTGGCGAGGACGAACCCCAGGCCTGTCTGATCGCTTTCTACAAGGCCTTCAACCAGCGTGATCGGGCGTTGATGGAGGGCAACTGGTCGCACAGCGAAGAAGCGTCCATGTCCAACCCGCTGGGCGATATCCGTCGCGGCTGGCCGGCCATCCGCGCCGTGTACGAACGCATCTTCGGCGGTCCGGCCCGGGTCTATGTGGAGTTCTATGATTACAGCCTGCACAGGACCGCTGACATGTTCTGCGCCGTTGGCCGCGAGCGGGGCCATGTCGCGGTCGGTGATGAACGCATTGAGCTGGCAATCCGCACCTCGCGCATCTATCGCAGGGAAAACGGCCGCTGGAAACAATTGCATCACCACGGGTCCATCGACAACGCCGAGCTGCTGGCGCGTTATCAGGCCCTCGTCACGACACAGGCAGCACACTCGACCACCTGAACAAGAAGGAGTACAGCATGCCAAACACACTAAGCACGGAAGTCCATTGGTTGGCCCTGACGTTATTCATGACCGCGATCATGTGGGTGCCGTATATACTGAATCGGCTGATAGAGCAGGGCATATTCAATGCGCTGTGGGATCCGCGCGGCATTACCGCAACCAAAAACGCCTGGGCCGAGCGCATGATGCGCGCGCATGAGAATGCCGTGGAGAACCTGGTGATCTTCGCCCCGCTGGTGCTGTTGATCGAGTTCGCGCAGCTGAACAGCCCGCTGACGGCGATTGCCTGCATGGTCTACTTCTTCGCTCGGCTCGCGCATTTCCTCGTGTTCACTTTCGGAGTGCCAGTGCTGCGGGTGCTGACGTTCGTGGTGGGGTTTGGAGTGCAGATGATTCTGCTGGGGAGGTTGTTTCAGGTGGTTTGACCAGGCGTGTTATGGCAGGAAGGAAAAGCCTTTTGCTCTATAGTCGATTGGCAAAGAAAGGTAGAAAGTTCTACTTGAGCAGTGCTAGTTCAGCGCGCGTTAGCGCGTCGGACTGCGCCGACTTGTTAAGTTTCCCTTCGCGTACAGCTCGGCAATTGGCGAAAAATATAGCAATGCCAATATAGCCCCGGAAGCCATGACAGACAGATCGTAGAAAATCTGGCTTACTCCACTATATATAGAAACACCCAAAAGCGGGTATATAGGCAAAA
>JBFEJM010000537.1:0-1627 GCA_041553175.1 Gammaproteobacteria bacterium
CATTACCGGGTTGAAATTTCCGAGGTGACGCGGCGCGGCAACAGCGCGACCTATACGCCGGTGGCGGCTGCAACCGTTACCCGCGCAACCGAACTGCCGTTGGCCACGCTGCCCGCCTTGCCGGGCGATACCGAATCCCGCGAATACGCCGTGGAGGTCACCGCCCTGGCCGAAGACGGCACCTTCCTGAGCGTCAGCGAACATGCCTTCAGGGGTTCGACCTTCACTCTCACCGACGGTCACCGCCTTATCAACGACAACACGCGCGAGTTGCTCGACACCGGCACCAGCGTCGAAGACCTGCGCAGGATGTTCACCAACGACACACGGCTCGATGCCGTGGCGCTGTTGATCCGCGAAGACATGCTGGACGCCGCCGAGCCTCTGCTGGCCAAAGTCGATATCGCATCCCCCGGCCGCAAAGCCGCCGTGACCGGTTTTCTGCGCGCCCGCCAGAATCGCTGCGAAGAGGCGGTGGCCCTGTTGAATCAGGCCAAAGGGGAGGGCGGGCAGAGTTGTGTGCCGACGGAGTATTGGGCGGGGTGTCGGTAGGGTGGATGACGACTCGTTTACACCAACGAGGCATACTCCTTATATTCAGTTCATGTCTTGGATGTAGCTATTGAGGAACTGATGCCATACGACATAATCGGCGACATCCACGGCTGCAGCCAAACCTTGATAGCGCTGCTCGACCGTCTCGGCTACCAACAGATCGCGGGCATTTATCGCCACACCACCCGCAAAGTCATCTTCCTCGGTGATTTCATCGACCGCGGCCCTGCGCAACGCGAGGTGCTCGCCATTGTCCGCCCGATGATCGATTCGGGTGCCGCACTGGCGGTGATGGGTAACCACGAATTCAACGCCATCGCCTACCATACGCTGGATAAAAAGACTGGCGAGTATCTACGGCCGCATACGGATAAGAACAGGCACCAGCATCAGGCCTTCTTGAATGTCTATGCCGACAACGAGCGAGCGTATGCGGCGGTGATCGAGTGGTTCACGACCTTGCCGTTGTGGCTCGAACTGGGTGATCTGCGGGTTGTGCATGCCTGCTGGGACAGCGGCTGGATTCAGCAGATCCAGGACGTGCAGGATGGCTCGAACCTGTTGAGCGAAGGCTTGCTTCAGAAGGGCGCGCGTGCCGGCACCTGGCAGTATGAGGCGCTGGAGACCCTGCTGAAGGGAAAGGAAATTCCGCTCAGGGCGGGATTCAGCTTCAAGGATAAGGATGGCAATACCCGCCATAACATCCGTATCCGCTGGTGGGATCAGGTCGCGAGTTCCTATCAGGAAATCTTCATGGGCCCGGAAAGTGCCCGTACCTTTATCCCTGATGATGATATCGAGGGCGATCATCTGGTTGAATACGGCCACGATCAACCGCCCTGCTTTCTGGGGCACTACTGGATGGAAGGGGAGCCGGAGCCGTTGGCGCGCAATATCGCCTGCGTGGATTTCAGTGTGGCGAAGCCGGGCGGCAAACTGGTGGCCTATCGCTGGGATGGCGAATCCTTACTGTCCAAGGACAAGTTCGTCTGGGTTGATCGGCAGGAAGAATAGTTACCCTCGAACCCGGTCATTTGCGGGCCGAGTAAAAAATGCTGTTACAGTATGAGCG
>JBFEJM010000538.1:0-1616 GCA_041553175.1 Gammaproteobacteria bacterium
CGAAGAGTGTCCTGGGCCGCTAGGGCGTGCGCTTGATGATGCGCATTCGCAGTACGGCATCATCGGCAATGAGCTGGAACAGACGATCAATGTTCGAATGCCTGCCCGGCTGCGCACGGGCATCCGCCACATGCTCGGCGTAGAGATCGAGCGCCTGTGCGGCGGCGGCGCGATCGAGTCGGCCATCGGTCTGTGTGACGCTATGATAAACCGCGACCGAGCCGGCGCTGCCGGGCTTGTTTTCGATCACGCCCGCGATCTGACCCTGTTCGTCGATCAGTTCCAGACGCTCGATGTGATCGACCGGCGTCAGCCGGCGCAGGTTGTCGGCGAATACCGGCATGGTCAGCGGTCCCGCTGCCAGAGCACTTCGCTGCCGTCGGCGCGCGCCAGGGTACGGGCGATAACGAACAGCAGGTCGGACAGACGGTTCAGGTAGGCGATAGCCAATGCATTCACGGCTTCACTGTGTGCGAGCGTTATCGTGCGCCGCTCCGCGCGGCGGCATACCGCGCGCGCGACGTGGGCGCTGGCGGCGGCGACATTGCCGCCCGGCAGAATGAACTCTTTCAGCGCCGGCAGTTCGCTGTTGAGCGCATCAAGCGCCTGTTCGAGTCGCGTTATATGCGCATCGGTGATGGACTGATGTCCGGGAATGCAGAGTTCACCACCCACATCGAACAGATCATGCTGGATCTCGGTGAGCGTTGTCCGAATGCCGGCAGGAATACCCGTCTGGGCCAACAACAGACCGATGTGGCTGTTGAGTTCATCGACGCAACCGAAGGCCTCGACCCGCGCGCAGTCCTTGTCCACACGAGTGCCGTCACCGAGGCCGGTGTCGCCCTTGTCGCCGGTGCGGGTGTAGATTTTTGAAAGTCGGTTACCCATGGGGATATCAGCTGTCGATCAATCGATAGTGCACCGGCAGCACCATATCAAAGTGCCTGCCGTTCAGCCATTGGACGGTGTCGTTCAGAGAATCGACCTGGCGCAGGCTTTTCATCGCGGCACGATCCAACAGGGCGTGACCGGAACTCGCGACGATCCGCAGCCCGCTCAGGTGGCCATTCGCTTCCACCCGCACGCCAACACGCACGATCCCTTCCCAGCCGCGTCGACGCGCCAGCATGGGGTAGTCGAAGTGTGCGATCAGGGCCCGTTTCAGGCTGCTGTTCACCTGCGCTGCGGTGACGTTGTCGGCGCGGGAGACCGTTGCCGTGGCCGTGGTATGCGCCACAGCGAGGGTGTCCGTTTGACGGCTGATGTCGGTCGGTGCTGATGCCGCGGGTGATGATACCGGCGCCACAGGCGACGCGGATGCGGTGACACGGGTAGTGGTCGCGGCAGGTGCGATCACTTTCTGCACCGGCGCGACCGCATTGCCGACCGGCGGCCGCGGGCGGCTCGGCGCCGGCGAAGGCGACGCTGCCGTTGCCGACCGGCTGGTGTCGCGTCGAGCGTCCGCGGTCTGTGTGGTCTGCAGGCGAACGCTCAGCGGGCCGGCCGTCATCGGTGTGCTGGGTGTGTTGCTGCCGAAGGGCCACAATCCGACCAGCGCGGCATGCACGGTCAGTGACACAACCAGCAGTGGTGCAATCAACGGCAGCCGCCGC
>JBFEJM010000539.1:0-1614 GCA_041553175.1 Gammaproteobacteria bacterium
CGGATTGGGAAGCCTGGCCCATGTTTTTCGGGCGCGGCCCGCGGGGACGCCGACTGATCGGCCGGCCACCTACGCGGTGAAAATGCTCCGCCCGTGCTGGCAGGATGACGACCAGGCGATCCGCCTGTTACAGCTCTCCTCGCTCGAATTGCAGACAGAAATCCAGCAGGCGCTGGACTCCAATCTGATGCTGGAGGCGGTGGAAGGCGACAAAGTCGAAGATCAGCATGGCGCCACCGAGGCCGAAGCGGCCGAATCCGCCGCCAGTCAGTCCGCCAGCGATCAGGCCGACGCCGCCGATGTCTATTCCGACCCCGAGGCCGACTTCTCCAATCCGGAGAAGATTCCCGATAACCTGCCGGTCGACAGTGACTGGGACGCCGTCTACGACTCCGGAGCGACCAGCTACAGCGCGCCGGCCGCCGACGATGGCCGCGACTTTTTCGAGACCCACAACGCCAGCAACGAATCGCTGTACGAGCATCTGATGTGGCAGATGGAAATGTCGCCGTTCAGTCCGACCGATCAGTTGATTGCGGCCTCGATCATCGACTCCATCAGTGATGACGGCTATCTGAGCGCGCCGCTCGAGGAACTGCTCGAAGGGCTGCACACCGATCATCCGGAGATCGAGCTCGATGAAGTGGAAGCGGTACTGCATCGCATCCAGCACTTCGACCCCATCGGCGTCGGCGCGCGCAATCTGGGCGAATGCCTGGAGATCCAGCTCAAACAACTGGACCCAGAGACTCCCTGGCTGAACGAAACCCTGAAACTGGTGACTCAGCATCTGGATCTGCTGGGTGCGCGTGATTACGCCCAGATCATGCGCCGCATGAAACTGGACGAACCGAGTCTGCAGGCTATGATTGCGTTGATACAGACGCTCAATCCGCGCCCCGGCTCGAAAATCGCGGGTACGCCGCCGCAGTATGTCGTGCCGGATGTTTTCGTGTCCAAGCGCAACGGGAAGTGGCGGGTCGACCTGAACCCCGAGTCCGCGCCCAAGCTGCGGATCAATTCCCAGTACGCCGGAATGGTGAAACGCGCCGACAACAGTGACGACAACAACTACCTGCGCAATCATCTGCAGGAGGCACGCTGGTTCCTGAAGAGTCTGCAAAGCCGCAATGAAACGCTGCTCAAGGTTGCGACCTCCATTGTCGAACGCCAGCGCGGTTTCTTCGAGTATGGCGAAGAGGCCATGAAGCCGCTGGTGCTGCGTGATGTCGCCGAGGCGGTGGAGATGCATGAATCGACGATTTCACGCGTGACCACCCAGAAATACATGTACACACCGCGCGGGATCTTCGAGTTCAAGTATTTCTTTTCCAGCCACGTCGGCACCGCGGACGGCGGCGAATGCTCCGCCACCGCAATTCGGGCTATGATCAAAAAGCTTGTTGCCGATGAACCACCGACCAAACCGCTCAGTGACAGCAAGATCGCCGACCTGCTCGCCAAGGAAGGTATCCAGGTCGCCCGCCGCACGATCGCGAAATACCGCGAGGCGCTGGCGATTCCGCCCTCTAACGAACGTAAACGCCTGGGCTAGCCAGGTCTTCCATGAAGGAGTAGTAACATGCATATCATCCTCTCCGGGCACCATATCGA
>JBFEJM010000540.1:0-1577 GCA_041553175.1 Gammaproteobacteria bacterium
GCCTTCCCGTTCCTGCATACATGGATGACCGATGCCTATCCGGCATCCACCCCTACCGGCGCGGCGGTGCTGTCTGTGTTCACAACCAAGGTGGCCATTTACGCGCTGGCGAGAGGGTACCCCGGTACCGACATGCTGATTTATATCGGCGCAGTCATGACATGCTTCCCGATTTTCTACGCGGTTATCGAGAATGACTTGCGCAAGGTGCTCAGCTACAGCCTGATCAACCAGCTTGGATTCATGGTCTGCGGTATCGGCATCGGGACCGCGCTGTCATTGAACGGTGCCGTTGCACATGCCTTCGCTCATATCCTGTACAAGTCGTTGCTGTTTATGTCGATGGGCGCCGTCATGTACCGTGTGGGTCACACCTATGCATCCGACCTGGGCGGTCTGTACAAAAGCATGTCGAAGACAACGGTCCTCTGCATCATCGGAGCGGCATCGATCTCGGCAGTTCCTCTTTTCAGCGGTTTCGTGGCCAAATCACTGGTAATGTCAGCGCTGCTCGACGAGGGGCAATTGATCGTCTGGCTGATGCTTCTGTTCGCCTCAGCCGGCGTTTTGCACCACGCCGGTATCAAGGTTCCGTTTTTCGCTTTCTATGCGCACGATTCCGGCATTCGCACGAAGGAAGCACCAGCGAACATGCTGGTTGCAATGTTCATCGCTGCCGCACTCTGCGTGCTCATTGGCGTACTGCCTCAGCACCTTTACAGTATTCTGCCGTGGGAAATGGAGTATTGGCCGTATGACGTGACCCATGTACTGGCGCAATTGCAATTACTGTGCTTTGCCGCACTGGCGTTTGTCTGGATGGAGATCAAGAAATATGCGCCACCCGAACTGCATTCGGTCAATCTGGATGCCGAGTGGTTCTATCGCCGGCTGTTACCTGCCGGCGCGCAACGCACTCTGAATCTTCTAAGCAGTGTGAAAGAATCGACGCTGACTGCGCTTACGGCAAACATGCAGCGTATGCAAAACGCCTTCGGCAAGACTCCGATGGCCAAGTACCATCTCTCGGAGAGTTGGCCGACCGGGAGCATGGTGTTCTGGATCTCAGCTATCCTTGCTGCCTTTCTGTTGCTGGATCTGTTTGGTTTGGGCAGTTTGGCCTGAGGTGATTACGGGTTTACGATCAGTGAGGAATCCTCACAGCGCAGTTTTTCTGCGCCCATCCTGCAAAACATCTGTCATTGGCTCCGTGATGATCAGCTGATCAGCGGCGCTTTTTCCTGCCCTTCAGTGGATTCGCCGGAACAGCGGTTGCATACCGTCAGAATAAAGGTCGCCGCGCACAGCAGTACTTTCCAGACTTTGATTTTTTAACTTCGATGTTTTGCGCAGCGATATCGCAAATGAAAGCTTGCGAATAAAGGCGTCTGATATTGCATGGCTTGTCACACCCTGTCAGCGCTATATTCATCCCCGTATTTTCGTTCCAGAGAGGCTTGATTTGGCGTCATTCGGGTCAGATCCGATCGAATTCGATACCCGGTTCCACTGTCGCCAGCCCATAACAGGTCGATCTACCATCACCCGGTAGCGGAATGATGACGCCCTTCGCAACA
>JBFEJM010000541.1:0-1549 GCA_041553175.1 Gammaproteobacteria bacterium
CTGGGTTACCGTTTCCGCCAGGTCGACGGCACACTGGATGACGACCGGCACGAGAACTACAACGTCAATGCCCGCCTTGGCTATGCGGCAAGCGACGTGCTGAGTTTCGACCTGACCACACGCCATGTCCGTACCGAGAACGATCTCGACCTGAACAGCAGCTTTCCGGCGGACGATTCGGACAGCGCCGGCGAGGCCGAGCAGTGGCTGATCGGGTTCAACACCCGCCTGACCTCCTTTGACGGCGCGCTGGAACAGCGCCTCGGCATGACCTACTCGGCCATCGACCGCAACGACTGGGACGACCTGGATGCAAACAATCCGGGCGATCGGTCGCGCGAGCGGAATCGCGGCTGGAAACGCAAATTCGACTTGCAGAACGATTTCTACGGCATCGACGATCACGTGCTCACACTGGGCCTGGAGACCGAGCAGGATGAGGTCCGCTCAAATATCGACTCGACCTCGCTGTGGGGCAGCTTCACGTCATCGACCCGTGCCGATGTGCGCAACAATGCCATCTACCTGCAGGATCAGTTCCAGGCCACCGATGCGCTGTCGGCCACCCTCGGCGTGCGTTCAGACGATCACGAGAACTTCAGCCGCGAGACCACCTACCGGCTGGCGCTGGCCTATCGGCTGAGCGCAACCGATACCCGCCTGCGCGGCTCCTACGGCACCGGCTTCAAGGCACCGACCGTGAACCAGCTGTATACGCAGTCGGTTTCGAGCTTCGGCTTCTTCAACGGCAATCCGAATCTGCAGCCGGAGACCAGCAAAGGCTGGGAAATCGGTGCGGATCAGTCGCTGGCAAATAACAGCCTGCGCCTGGGCCTGACCTACTATCGCAACAACATCCGCGATCTGATCGTCTTCACCGACGACTTTTCCTCACTGCAGAATCTGGATGACGTGGACACCAGCGGTATCGAATCCTATCTGCACTGGGATGCCTCCGACCGTATCGCGGTACGCCTGGATTACGCCCATACCCACGCCCAGAACAATGCCGATCGCGAAGAGCTGCGGCGCCGCCCCTTCAACAAGGTCCGTCTCGCATTCGATATAGCAGTGAACGATCGATTCAGTCTGGCGACGGAAACGACCTATATCGGGCACCGCTATGACACCGACGCGGTGAACTTCGATCGTATCCTGCGGCCGGGTTACGCCCTGACCAATGTCACCGCCCGCTATCAGTTCGATCCCGAGTGGCAGTATTTCATTCGCGTCGAGAATCTGTTCGATCGCGACTATGAGGAACCGCACGGCTTTGCCCAACCCGGCGTCGGCATCTTCAACGGCATACGCTTGTCGCTGTAGCAAGGACCGCATACGAAATGAACGCGTCTTCAACCGGCACTGTCCAGACCCTTACCGAATCTCCGCCATCCGGTCGCGGGTCGACGCGGCGGCTGCCGTTGATTGCACCACTGCTGGTTGTGTCACTGACCGTGCATGCCGCGCTGGTCGGATTGTGGCCCTTCGGCAGCAACACACCCAGCACACCGATGACGGCCGGCCCGCTGAGCGTTCGCCTGCAGACCAC
>JBFEJM010000542.1:0-1520 GCA_041553175.1 Gammaproteobacteria bacterium
GATCCAGAATGGCGCTGTTGACCGGGTTCATTTTTTCACCAGTCGCTTCACCTCATGTATGACCTGCTCCGTGGTCAGTACACGCGCATAGCGATCCTTCATGGTGGTGAGAGTGGCGTTCTGCAGCTCCGGCGTCACCGTCGCACAGCCGTCTTCGATCAGCGTGACATAGAAGCCGAGGTCACAGGCATCGCGAATCGCGGTGGATACACACTCGTTGCTGTACACGCCGACAACGAACAGGCCGGTGATGCCCATGTTGCGCAAGACGTATTCGAGATTGGTGGAGTTGAACACACCGCTGGCCGTCTTATTGATGATGATCTCATCACCGATCGGCGCGATGACGGGAATGAATTCGGATTCCTTGCTGCCCGGCGCGGCATGCAGGCCCAGCCGCTTGTGGCCGGGACCGCGATCGCGGCCATCCTTTGTCAGCGACTGGATGCGGGTATGTATCACCTCCAGCCCGTTGGCGCGGAAACTGTCCTGCAGACGGCGCACATTGGGCAGCACCACGTTGTCCAGGCGGTCGAAATAATATTCCGCGGCCGCGGGCGGCACACCGGATTTTTCCGCATTGGCGAACACACCGAAGCCCCGCGCCGCATCGAGGAACTGCAGATCGATGCACAGCAGCGCCGTATGATGCTCCTCGATCGACGCCTTGACTTCCGGCGACTCGACAATGGATTCGCGGTAACTGTCCTTGAGCGGATCGATATCCGTGTAATCCATCTCGTCGATCAGCGATTCATTGTTGCTCATTGCGTTCTCCGGAAACCTCAGCGAGCCAATTTGTACAAAGTGTTCAGCGCGACATTCGCCCCGATTTCGATATCTTCCCAGGCCGTCCATTCCGCCGGCGAGTGGCTGCGCCCTTCCTTGCTCGGCACGAAGATCATACCGGCGCGGGTCAGGCTCGCCATCATCTGGGTGTCGTGCGCCGCGCCGCTCGGCATCTGCAGCTGCGACACATCCAGCGCACGTGCGGATTCTTCGATGGCATTCATCACCAGCGGATCGCACTTGATCGGCTCCAGTTCGCTCAGCACCTCAAACTCGAACATCAGATCGCGGCGGCGGGCGATGGCCGACAGCGCACGGCGGAAGGCCGCGGCCAGGCGATCCAGAATGGCGCGATCGGTATCGCGTACCTCGAGCGAGAACTCGGCCTTGCCCGGCACCACATTGGCCGCGCCCGGAAAAAGTTCGACGCGGCCGATGGTGGCGACGCTGCGGGTACCGCCATCCTCTTCCAGGATGCGCGGAATCTGACCGGACAACTCGGCCAGCCCCTGAAAGGCATCGCGGCGCATGTCCATGGGCGTGGTACCGGCATGATTGGCCAGACCGATCAGGCGCACGTTCCATTTGAACAGACCGACAATGCCTTCCACCACACCGATTTTGGCCCCCTGCCGATCCAGTACCGGACCCTGTTCGATATGCAGTTCGACGAAGGCATGAATCGAATCCGGGCTGCGCTGCGCACGCAGTGCGTCCATCGCGTTCAGACC
>JBFEJM010000543.1:0-1512 GCA_041553175.1 Gammaproteobacteria bacterium
AGGAGCGGCAGCAATATAGATACACTCGTTCGGTTTGTGCGCTTTATTCACTTACACGAATTTTGTCCGTGTTTTCCGTGGCAAAAGTTTCTCTTGGCGCGCCTTCGCGTCCTTTGCGGTTAAAGTTGTTTTTGATTGATCAAGGCTTCACAGCATGAATGTACTGGTATTCGATATAGAGACCATCCCGGATCTTGACGCGGGCCGGCGCCTGTACGGTCTGGACGACCTGAATGACAAGGACGTCGCCAAGGCGATGTTCCACCTGCGACGACAGGAAACGGGCGGCAGCGATTTCCTGCGCCTGCATCTGCAGCGGGTGGTGGCGATTTCGGCGGTGTTGCGCTCGCGTGATGCTCTGAAGGTGTGGTCACTGGGTGATCCGGACTCGACCGAAAAGGAACTGGTGCAGCGTTTCTTCGACGGCATCGATAAATTCACGCCGACACTGGTGTCCTGGAACGGCGGCGGGTTCGATCTGCCGGTGCTGCATTATCGCTCACTGGTACATGGTATTGCCGCGCCGCGTTACTGGGATACCGGCGACGACGATCGTGATTTCAAATGGAACAATTATCTCAGTCGCTACCATGCGCGACACACCGATCTGATGGATGTGCTGGCCGGTTATCAGCCGCGCGCCAATGCGCCCTTGGACGAAGTCGCGGCGATGCTGGGTTTTCCCGGCAAGATGGGCATGAGCGGCGCCAAGGTGTGGGACGCCTTCCTGGCCGGCGAAATCGAAGGTATCCGCAACTATTGCGAAACCGACGTGCTCAACACCTATCTTGTGTATCTGCGCTTTGAACTGATCCGAGGCAAGCTGTCGCAGGCCGAGTACGATTCCGAATGTCAGCAGCTGCGCGTTTACCTCAAGGCCGAGGATAAACCGCATTTCAATGAGTTCCTAACCGCCTGGTCATAAGTCGTTTGCGGATGTTGTCATTTTTTCCCAACACGAAGGCGCCTTCGTGTTGAAATATTCTCTGTCTAAATGCGCACAACAGTTGAGTCTGAAATGGGCCGTTCCCGCAAACCGCGTCTACCCGCT
The DNA here is from genome assembly GCA_041553175.1 of Gammaproteobacteria bacterium. Classification (GTDB taxonomy): domain Bacteria; phylum Pseudomonadota; class Gammaproteobacteria; order Thiohalobacterales; family Thiohalobacteraceae; genus JAHJQQ01. Next base: position 1,052 of record JBFEJM010000543.1, read on the forward strand.
GAACCCATCGAACTGCTGATCGAATCCCTGTCGCACGAGGGCCGGGGCGTCGGGCGTGTCGAGGGCAAGGCGGTGTTCGTCGATGGCGCGCTGCCGAGTGAGCGGGTACGGGCAAAGATTGTCGCGCTGCATAAGAAGCACGACGAAGCCGTTGCCACAGATGTTCTGCTGGCATCGCCACTGCGTGTCGAGCCCAAGTGCCCGCACGCTGGAGTCTGTGGCGGCTGCAGTCTGCAGCATATGGATGCGCAGGCACAGATCGACGCCAAGCAACAGGTGCTGCTGGACAATCTGCAACGCATTGGCAAGGTATCGGCGAAGGAGATGCTGCCGCCGCTGCGCGGGCCGAACTGGGGCTATCGTCACAAGGCGCGCCTGGGTGCGAAGTTCGTGCGCAAGAAGGGCCGCATGCTGGTCGGCTTCCGCGAAAAGCACGCACCCTATCTGGCCGAAATGACGCG
>JBFEJM010000544.1:0-1510 GCA_041553175.1 Gammaproteobacteria bacterium
GGACAGGATTTTGGCGCGATGGCAATGGGCGTGGTCCGTGATTGCTCTCGATATAGCGGTCGATCCGGTCGTTCATAAACCGAAAGGGCGTGTGATCCTTCCTATACACCCGCGCTGCGTGCCATGGGCTCGAATGACGTCTCACACAGCACAGCGATGCGCGCAGTCAATCCCAAATACATTCCACGTAACCATCTGGCCGAAATTGTCATCCCCGGCGCGGCGGACCACCGCGACTACGGCGAAATCGTCCGCCTGCACACGCTATTGCTGCGTTTCTTCGACGAGCAGCCGGAATATGAGGCTTATGCTGCCGAACCCCCTGACTGGGCGAAAAAGATTGAGTAAGATGTTCTTCGTGAACCGCGCTGCCTCTCTGATCGCCGCCTTGCTGACCGTTGTCCTGCTCACCGCCTGTAACGGACAAGTCATTCAGCGCACGGATGGCAGCAGCAGCATGCGCAGTTTCAGCGTCATGGACCTGGCCAAGGGTGATGTCGATAGGGTGGTCGAAATCCACCAGGGCGAGGTGATTGCCATTCTCAAGACACTGACACTCAAACTCTATCGCCGCAATCCCAACGAATGGCGCAAATCCGGCTTAGCCAGCGCCGACGCGGCAACCTCTGCCCTGTTCGCGCCGCTTGCCAATTGGGACCTGAATCAGCAGAAAAACCTCCCCTGGAAAACCGTCCTGCTCGAGCCCTGGCGCGCCGACTTCGGCGGCGACCGGGTGAAGGCTCTCATGGGTGGCCTGCTGGTCATGCATATGGCGGCCTTTAACCACCAGACCGAGTTTTACCTGCTGACCGAGGTGGATGCACAAAAACTCTACAATGCCGCGCGCAACACCGAGGCTGTGGTGTGGAAATTGTCGAATGCCCGGAATGCGCAGGGTGAACTGATCCTGGTCTCCAACAGCATGGAGGCCGGGAGCGCCGCCAATCTCAGCTTCGAGCGCGAGTTCGGCAAGCTCATCGGCATTCAGGACACGCTGGCCAAGATCATCGAGGACAAAACCAACCGCGCCATCCGTTTCGGCGTGGTCAATGCCGCCAGCATGATCTTCCTGCCGATCTGATGACCACTGCGCCGCCCTCATGCGCGACCAGTGGGTGTGGAAATTCCTTCGCCGCAATCCGCACTACCAGGCCGACTACCGGCAATTCATCATGCTCTGACATGCGCTCGAAGCCGACTACGGGAGGCTGCCACATCGCGTTAGGTCTGATCAATAAGACCGAGTTCGGTCGGGAGCAGTAGCTCACCCCTGGTGCTGGGAGTAGCCAGGCCACAATGACCGCGACCGGCGAATAGCGCACTTCGGTGCGAGCGGGTTGAAGCACATATGGCAATGACTGAGATCGACCCAACGAACATTTAGGCGTTTCTTATATTACGGCTGTGTGGCGGACAGGAATCGACCCTATATAGATACTCCGTACGATTATCCGTGATACTGGACACAGCTGGCAGGTAGCTGTCAGTGAGGGAGGGACATGCAACAGGA